>NZ_LASY01000014.1:0-64905 GCF_000973155.1 Grimontia sp. AD028
TCTGAATGCGAGCATCTTCAAGTCGTTTGGGTATATCACTACGATTGGTTTACAATATTGACCATCTCGTGGGGTGCTGACTTCGTCGGCTGAGATTGCGAACGCTAAACCCATGTACCTGAACCAGATAATGCTGGCGTAGGAATGAGATGTCCAAAGCTGACCCGCTCAATGACCTCACCCTCGCCGCACATTGATGTGAGGCACCGATGAAATATTCTATTTCTGCTCTGATGTTGGCAATGACCATGGCTGGTCCTGCGCTGGCACACTCTACTGATACCTTGACGGTATACACTTACGACTCTTTTGCCGCTGACTGGGGCCCAGGCCCAGCAGTTAAAGAAGCGTTTGAGGCTGAATGTCACTGCACCTTGAATCTAGTCGCACTGGAAGATGGCGTAACCATCCTGAATCGCCTGCGTCTAGAGGGAAAAAACAGCAAAGCTGACGTCATTCTGGGCTTAGATACCAACCTAATGACTGAAGCAGAAAAGACGGGTCTGCTGGCCCCTCACAGTGTGGACACAAAGTCTGTCACTCTGCCTGACGGTTGGAACAACAACACATTCGTTCCATACGACTACGGCTACTTCGCCTTTGTTTATGACAAAACCAAGCTGGAAAACCCACCAAAGAGCCTGAAAGAGCTGGTTGAGAAGCGTGATGACATCTCCGTTATCTATCAAGACCCACGCACATCAACGCCAGGCCAAGGCCTGATGCTGTGGATGAAATCCGTCTACGGCGATGATGTTGCGGGTGCCTGGCAGCAACTGGCAGAGAAAACAGTTACTGTGACCAAAGGCTGGTCTGAAGCTTACAGCATGTTCCTGAACGGCGAGTCAGACATGGTGCTGTCTTACACCACGTCTCCGGCTTATCACCTGATTGCGGAAGAAAATCCGAATTTCAGCAGTGCTAACTTTGAAGAAGGCCACTACATGCAGGTCGAAGTCGCAGCCAAAGTAAAAAGTTCGGAAAGGCAGGAACTGGCTGATCAGTTCATGCAATTCATCCTGAGTGATGGCTTCCAAAATGCAGTACCAACCGGCCAATGGATGTATCCGGTGACGGGCGTTGAACTGCCAAAGGGCTTCAACACCCTTTCTGTACCGTCGAAAAGTCTGCAATTCGCACCAGAAAAAGTAGCCGACAACCGCCGCAACTGGATTCGTGAATGGCAATCGGCGCTGGTGAAATAAGTCCGTGCTAAACCCTTCCAGAACCTGGCCCGGCATATTGTCGGCGTCAGTCATCGCGGTGCTGATTAGCACCGCGTTGTTTTCTTTACTGACTCAGGCTCCAACGCTAGATGTCGCCTCACTTTGGCACGACCCTTACCTCAAGCATGTCACCCTGTTCAGCATTAAACAGGCTGTCTTTTCCACGCTGTTATCCGTCGGGTTGGCGATTCCTGTTGCCCATGCGCTCTCGCGTCGACATTTTCCTGGCAAGCGCTTATTACTGAAATTATTTTCCATGACGCTAGTCCTCCCTGTGCTGGTTGGCGTGTTCGGTATTCTGGCGATTTACGGCAAAAAGGGACTGCTTTCAGATTGGCTCCCATTGATTGGGCAGACCTGGGACGTCAACATCTATGGCCTTTCCGGCATTTTGCTGGCACACGTATTCTTTAACCTGCCATTTTCCACTCAACTTCTGGTACAGGCTTTAGAGCGGGTTCCAGGTGATCAACAAAGACTTGCGCATCAACTCGGAATGCGCGGATGGCATCGCTTCCGCCTATTGGAATGGCCTTACCTTCGGCAGCAATTGCCACATGTGATTGGTTTGGTCTTTATGCTCTGCTTTACGAGCTTTGCGACTGTGATGGCACTGGGTGGCGGTCCAGGCGCAACAACCATTGAGCTTGCTATCTATCAGGCTATCCGCTTTGATTTTGATTTGCAGACAGGTGCGCTGCTGGCACTATGGCAATTGCTGCTTTGTGGCCTTTTCCACCTCGCCATCCAGCGACTGACTCGTCCTGTTTCCCAGCAAGGAAAGGACAGCCATATTGTGCTTCCACCAAGACTCGACAGCACTGCTGAAAAAATCTGGGACATCGCATGGATTGTCCTCGCGGTACTTTTTGTCATTCCTCCCCTTCTGATGGTGGCCCTGAGTGGTATCAACCCCAGCGCGCTGAATGTACTAACAAGCGCAGCGCTTTGGCAGGCGACTGCCAACTCCCTATCATTGGCAGCAGGAGCTGCGGTTAGCGCTTTTGTACTTGGCAGTGCCATTGTGCTCACTAGCCGTTTTTGGCGTTTATGTGGCGCAAGCCGGCGTGCAGATAGCATAGAAATGACCGCTTCGCTGATATTGGTGGTGCCCAGCGTAGTCCTCAGCACGGGTCTATTTCTGATGCTGCGCGAGCACATCGATGTGTTCAGTTCACCTTATTGGCTGGTTCTTGCAGTCAATACATTGATGGCGTTGCCTTATGTGGTGAAAACGTTAAGCACACCCGCTTTCCAACTTTCGCAGCAATATCAGAACCTGTGCAGTAGCCTCGGCGTAAAAGGAATCAACCGCCTCAAGCTCATTGAGTGGCGCGCTCTAAAGGCGCCGATTGCCCGTGCTGTCGGTATCAGTTTTGTGCTTTCTACCGGCGATCTTGGTGCGATTGCTCTGGTCGGCAGTCAGGATTTTCAAACCCTGCCTTTGTACCTGTTCCATCTAATGGGGAGCTATCAAATGGATGCAGCTGCGGCGGCATCGCTAATTCTGTTTGCACTCAGCCTTGGCAGTTACGCCCTTATCGAAAAAGTCATTTCAGGAAAACGTTATGCTGCGCGTCAGTGAGCTCAATTATCAATATCAGTCTGAAACGCTAAGTTTCTCTTTTGAAGCAGCGCCTGGCAGCATCACCGCCATTTTAGGTCCCAGCGGTGCAGGAAAAAGTACTCTGCTCTCTTTGCTGTGTGGGCTTTTGCCGCCTAAAGGAGGCTCGGTGAGCTTTAATGATGACAACTTCACACAAAAGCCATCGCATGACCGCCCACTCTCTATTCTTTTCCAGGAACACAACCTGTTCAGTCACCTGAGTGCGTTTGACAATATTGCGTTGGGTATCAGTCCCAAACTCTCTCTGAGCGCTGAAGACAAGGCTCGTGTTGAAGAAGCCGCCGCCAAGGTTGGATTAGAAGGTTACCTCAATCGTCAGCCTGGTGAACTTTCAGGTGGCCAGAAACAGCGGGTAGCGTTGGCGAGATGTCTTGTCCGTAACCGCCCTTTGCTCTTGCTTGATGAGCCGTTTTCGGCGCTGGATCCTTCCCTGCGACGGGATATGCTTTTGGAAGTTCAGCAACTTGCCAAAACAACAGGAACCACCATTTTGATGGTGACCCATCACCCGGAAGATGCCATCACCATCGCCGATAAAGTGTTGTTTATTGATGGCGGAAAAGTGGTTTATCACGCTGACATTGAAGAACTTAGCGCGCCACCAGAAGTCATAAAATCTTATCTTTCATAATCTTAGTTGATGTGCTGTGGTGAAATATTGCGCATCAACTAACCGCATCTATACTTATTTTTAAGACACTCAACCCATAAGAGAGATGCGATTGTGACTGTTACCAGTATCGATGTACTGGACTCCGTGGTCGATATTACAGCCCAGACAGAGTCCGATACCATTTCCGAAAGCCTTATTACGACTGTTTTACAGCTAACACCGGCTAACCAGGTATTGGTGTTGGACTACAATGCGGAAGCAAGCCCGGAGTTCATGGTTGTCGCGTGTTCAGACATCTTCTTGTTCGAAGAAGAGAAAGACGCCATCGAGCGGGTACTTCGCAACTGCGTGATCATTGGAGAGAACGTGGTGGAATACAGTAAGGATGATAATCAATCCTTGCTAGCCGTCCCCATCCGTTACGGTGAAAACAATGACATCCACGCAGTCGTGTTCTGCAAAGCCGACGAGCTCAAAGGCGATGAAGTACAACTCATTGAAGGGCTCGCGAAGATCTACGAGAACTACCAGAAGATCATCTCTGCGAGTGAACGTGACGGCCTAACGGGTCTCTATAACCGCAAAGTATTGACGACCAAAATCGATCTCTTGCTCGATCGCTTTTTGATTCAGGGCACCAGCATCACTGACGACCCTACACATCATCACTGGGTGTGTATTTTTGATGTTGACCACTTCAAGCAAATCAACGATGCACTTGGTCATGTATTTGGCGACGAAGTGCTACTGCTTATCACTGCGATGATGAAGCAGTCATTCGACGAGGAAGATATCCTGTTCCGCTATGGTGGCGATGAATTTGTCGTGATTATGCATCCACAGCCTCGTGAACAGATGGAAGCCACGGTGAGAAACTTCCTGGAGACCGTCAACAAACGCGATTATGGTCAAGCTAAGGAAGTGTCAATTTCTATGGGAGCTGCGGCCATCAGTGATCAGGAGCTGAATGCTATTACTGTATTGGGTTTCGCTGACCAAGCACTCTATAAAGCGAAGCAAAATGGTCGAAACCAAGTCGCCTTCTACGAAGATTTGATAGCCTCTGGTGAGCTACAAGAGCTTGTCCCCGAGGATGATGTCGAATTGTTTTAACCATCACACTGTTCAATAAGCCGCCACATAAGGCGGCTTTTCTTTTTGGGATGTAAGTTCAATTTTCACATCACATTAACGATTGACAGAAATCTGATTAATCGTTTCACACAACGCAAAGGGTTGCGTATAATCTCGTCAGATAATCTAGACAGGTTGATGTACCCGAGTTCTCTTATGCCCAGTATTCGCCAGCTCACCGCTCTTTTGCTGACGTCAGTACTCTTTTCGTTTTCGCCATTCTCATTTGCTGAAACCAAAAAGCTGATCATTACGGGCTCTTCGACCTGGCAACCCTTCTCATTCATCAACCGCTTTGGTCAACCCGACGGCATCATGGTGGATTTTTGGCGCCTCTATGGCAAAGCCAACAATGTTGATGTCACCTTTGAACTCAAGCCCTGGAGTGAATCACTGGAGTACGCCCGTTCGACACCGAACGTGATACATGGTGGATTAGGTTATACTGGGGATCGCGCTAAAACTCTGGCTTTTTCCCGCGAACTTCCGCTAAATCACTACAATGTTCACCTATTTGCGCAAAAAGACCGCTCATTTGAAGGGCTTGATTCGCTCGACTCCGCCATCGTCGGCACCGTCAAAGACAGCACTAAACACGCTTTTCTGATTTCCCGAATTCCAGAAAAAAACATCCGCCTTTTCCCGACATTTGGCTCGTTGAATGATGCCGCCTACCGTGGCGAGGTCGATGTATTTATTGATGACTACAGCACTGCGCTATACGACATGCGCCATACAGGCAACAGCGGCCAATTCACATCACGCCAGAAACTCTATTCTTTCCCGATGCATTTCGCTGTCAGTAAGGATTCCAAATCAACCATCGCAAAGGTCGAGCGAGGGTTGAACAACATTGACCCGTCTGACTTGCAGGCCATTTATGATAAGTGGCTGCCTCAGAACAAACTTCACCTGGCGCTACCTTGGCTAAACAAAACCGCGCAATACCTTATTTTTCTCGGTTCCATGGTACTGTTGACGGTCGGTTTGTTCCTGTACCACCGCCTACTCAAGCACCGCACCGCAGAGCTAAAATCTGCCGTGAAAGCACTCAAGGATTCAAAGCAAAAGCTGGAAACTGCGACCCAAAACGACCCACTGACTGGCACCAAAACCCGTCATCAATTTTTCACAGCATTGAGTGATAAACGATTTTCACCATCACCTTACGTGGTCGCCGTGTTAGATATTGATCATCTAAAGCAAGTCAATGAAAGCTATGGGCAAGATGTCGGTGACATGGCAATTAAGCATCTGGCTACTCAGCTTAGGCTTCAGCTTTCGAGCCAAACACTGTGCGCTCGTTTGGGCGGGGGAGAATTTGCGGTCCTGTTTGATTTAAGCGACAGCAGTCAGGCACAACGCAAGTTGCAACAGTTGCAGAAAACGCTTCAGCTCAGCCTTCTTTACATCGACCAGCAAGTGGTACCAGTAAAATTCAGTTCCGGGATTGCCTGCTACCCCTACGATGGTGAAAGTGGTGAAAAGTTAGTTCGTATCGCATCAACCCGTATGCGCGCCAACAAGCAGTCACAAAACAACTTCACTGCGGGCAACAATGACGATGATTTGTTTACGGAACATCGCTGGGCTTAAACCCAAGAAAAACAAAGGCTGCCTAATGGCAGCCTTTTTCAATTCGGTTCCGGTTAGAGGTTTTCTTCAGCAAACTCTGCGAGACGGCTGCGCACCACACCATTGAGGTAAACACAGGCACTGCCTTCAAAGTTCTTAAATCTTTCCACAATGTATGTCAGCCCTGATGTCACAGGGGTCAGGTATGGACTGTCAATTTGCGCCAGGTTACCGGAGCAAACGATTTTCGTTCCTTCACCACAACGGGTGATGATGGTCTTCAACTGTGATGCGGTGAGGTTTTGACACTCATCCAGGATCACAAAAGCATTCTGGATGGAGCGGCCACGCATAAAGTTGATGGATTTAAACTGGATATTGGCTTTATCCATGATGTAACGCATCGAGCCATCTGCACACTCGTCATTTTTGTGCAGCGCTTCCAACGTATCGGTCACTGCACCTAACCAGGGCAGCATTTTCTCTTCTTCGGTGCCGGGAAGGAAACCGATAGACTCAGCAATTTCCGGTGTGTTTCGGGTCACGATGATCTTGTCATACATGCCCTTTTCGACCACCTGCTCAAGAGCAGCTGCCATGGCCAAGATGGTTTTACCACAACCCGCAGGGCCAGTCAGGATCACCAGATCCACATTCGGGTCGAGCAATGCATCCATTGCCATTCCCTGATAGATATTTTTTGGGCGCACTCCCCAGGCTTCGCGGTGCATCAAACGTTCACGGCTGATGTCCTTAACGGTCATTTCCGTTTCGGTTAACCCCACCACACGTCCGGCAAAATCGTCACCTTCATCCAGCAGGTACTGGTTCACGAAGGTCGTATCGGCGAGTTCACGCGGCAAAGTGTGTAAGGTGGTGCGGCCGCTGTTTTCCGTTTCCACTTGACCGACTTTGTCCCAAAAGCCGCCTTCAAAGACCTGGAAGCCTTTGGTCAGCAGGCTGACATCATCAATCAACTGGTCGGTACGGTAGTCTTCAACAAACAGTACGCCAGCCCCTTTCGCACGCAGGCGCATGTTGATGT
This sequence comes from Grimontia sp. AD028, assembly GCF_000973155.1. Lineage (NCBI taxonomy): Bacteria > Pseudomonadati > Pseudomonadota > Gammaproteobacteria > Vibrionales > Vibrionaceae > Grimontia > Grimontia sp. AD028. The sequence continues at coordinate 7,221 of NZ_LASY01000014.1, forward strand.
CTTTGGTGACCAGTACCACGGTTCTTGGTGAGCGTTTAGCCTGCAGGTGCAGCACCGCATTGAGGATACGGTTGTCTCCCGCTTTGTCGGCAAACGCCTGAACGGTTTCCTTAATTTCGTAGTCTGCAAAAATGGAGACGGTCCCCGTGCTGCCTTCTTTGCCGACAATAATGCCTTCAGCAATCTGGTCTGGGGTGGCGTCTTTAAAGATATCTTCGAGGGCACGAATCGCGACACGTGCGTCACGGGAGACATCCCGCTTGCTGTCTTTGATCCGGTCGAGTTCTTCGAGGACGGTCATGGGAATGATCACGTCATGTTCTTGAAAGGAATAGATGGCGAAAGGTTCATGAAGCAGGATGTTGGTGTCCAGCACAAAGAATTTCCGATCGGCATCGCCCATAGGCACCTCCTTGGTTGCATAGGCTTGTGGGAGCCCCACGAGTTTCCCCTGATCCCGCAAGCAAACCGCGTGCCACGGTAATCGGGTAAATACAGCCACTACGCTAAAAAAGTCTGTGTCTGCATAATCTTAATCGTAAGACATATTTCTGTGTTTACCCGTCGACTACGCCACATTTTCATGAATTTGTTACTTGTTTGTTACGACCGCCAAATTTCCAACATTCGCCGTGACCCTGCTCACAAGTTCGAGTACCATTGGCAACCTTTTTCTCCGTGCGCATCATGGCCTACACTGTAGTTCGCATGAGGCACGTCATCTCCAATTTGTGTCAGCTTTAACCAGAGGTTTCTCCCCTATGTCTTACGCCCTCGGACAACGTTGGATCAGCGATACCGAAAGTGACCTGGGTCTGGGTACAGTTGTTGCGCTTGATGCGCGTACTGTGACCCTGATGTTCCCAGCCAGTGAAGAAAATCGACTCTACGCCAATAACGACGCGCCCATCACGCGCGTGATGTTTAACGTAGGCGATACCATTGAAAGTCATGAAGGCTGGTTCCTGACCGTTGAACGTGTTGAAGAGGAAGGCGGCGTGCTGACCTATGTGGGTACACGCACCGACACGGGTGAAGAAAACACTCTGCTTCGTGAAATTTTCCTGAGCCACCAAATCCGTTTTAACCGCCCGCAGGATAAGCTGTTTGCTGGTCAAATCGATCGCATGGACCGTTTTGCACTGCGCTACCGCGCTCTGAAGAACCAGTATGAACAACACAAAAGCCCGATGCGCGGCCTGTGTGGTATGCGTGCGGGTTTGATCCCTCATCAGCTTTTCATCGCCCATGAAGTGGGCCGCCGTCACGCGCCACGCGTATTGCTGGCTGACGAAGTAGGCCTGGGTAAAACCATTGAAGCAGGCATGATCATCCATCAGCAGGTACTGTCTGGCCGTGCGTCCCGTGTTTTGGTTGTTGTGCCGGAAACCCTCCAACACCAGTGGCTGGTTGAAATGCTTCGTCGCTTCAATCTGCATTTTTCCATTTTCGACGAAGAGCGCTGCATCGAAGCCTTTGCGGATGCGGATAACCCGTTTGATACCGCGCAGCTGGTACTGTGTTCACTGGACTTCCTGCGTAAAAGCCGCAAACGTGCTGAGCAAGCCGCTGAAGGCGAATGGGATTTACTGGTCGTCGACGAAGCGCACCACCTTGAGTGGAGCGAAGAGAAAGCCAGCCGCGAGTATCAGGTGATTGAAGGCATCGCAGAAAACACCCCAGGCGTGCTATTGCTGACAGCAACCCCGGAGCAGCTCGGTCACGAGAGTCATTTTGCCCGTCTGCGTCTTCTAGACCCAGACCGTTTCTATGACTATCAGGCATTTGTGGAAGAAGAAACCCAATATGCCCCGGTTGCAGACGCAGTGAGCCAACTTCTGTCTGAAGACAAACTCAGTAACGAGGCGAAAAACAGCATTACCGAACTGCTTTCCGAGCAGGACGTTGAGCCTCTACTGCGTATTATCGAAGCAGGAGATGTCGACGACGACCAACGCCGTGACGCTCGCAACGAGCTGATAGATAACCTGATGGACCGCCACGGTACGGGCCGCGTGTTATTCCGTAACACCCGCGCGGCGATTCAGGGCTTCCCACAGCGCCATTTGAACTTGTACCCACTGGCACTGCCAAGCCAGTACCAGACCTCGATGCGTGTTGCCGCCATGATGGGTGGCAGCAGCCAATCTATCGAACAAAAAGCGGTTCAGTGGCTGTACCCTGAAGATATTTACCAGCAATTTGAAGGTGAAAATGCCTCTTGGTGGGGCTTTGACCCACGTATTGACTGGCTGCTGGATTTGCTCAAATCCAACCGTCAGGAAAAAGTGCTGGTGATCTGTTCACGCGCGCAAACTGCATTGTCGCTGGAGCAAGCACTTCGCGAGCGTGAAGGTATTCGCGGTACTGTTTTCCACGAAGGTATGTCGATTCTGGAGCGCGATAAAGCAGCCGCTTACTTCGCACAGGATGAAGCCGGCGCACAGGTGCTGATCTGTTCTGAAATCGGCTCTGAAGGCCGTAACTTCCAGTTTGCTAACCAACTGGTGATGTTCGATTTGCCAATGAACCCAGACTTGTTGGAGCAGCGTATTGGCCGTCTGGACCGTATCGGCCAGAAGCGTGACATCGAAATCCACGTCCCATTCATGGAAGGGACGTCGCAAGCACTGCTGGCGCGTTGGTACAATGAAGGCCTGAACGCCTTTGAAGAGACCTGTCCGACGGGCCGTGCTGTATTCGAACACGTTCAGGAGGATTTGCTGCAACTGCTGGCGAAAGGCAGTCTGGATGAATCGCTGGATACGCTGGTTGAAACCAGTGCCGAGATGCACCATAGGCTGAAAGCAGAGCTTGAAAAAGGCCGAGACCGTCTGCTGGAGATGCACTCCAATGGCGGAGACAGTGCCAAGGCGCTGGCAGAAACGATCGCCTCCCATGACGGTGACACCAATCTGGTAACCTTTGCGTTAGGCCTGTTTGATACCATTGGCCTGAATCAGGACGACAAAGGCGAGAACGCGATTGTGGTCACGCCTTCAGAACACATGCTGGTATCGAGCTACCCTGGCCTGCCAAGCGAAGGCTGCACCATCACCTTTGACCGTGAAACAGCGCTATCACGTGAAGACCTGCACTTTATCAGTTGGGAACACCCAATGATCCAGGGCGGTATTGATCTGCTGTTTTCTGAAGATGTGGGCACCACTGCGGTTTCCTTGCTTAAGAACAAGGCTCTGCCTGTTGGTACCCTGTTCCTTGAGCTGTTGTATGTAGCCGATGCACAGGCACCGAAGAACTCAGGCATTCACCAGTTCCTGCCAGCGACCCCAATCCGTGTACTTCTGGATGCAAAAGGCAACGATCTGGCAGCGCAGGTAGAGTTTGAAGGCTTCCACCGCCAACTGAGCCCTGTGAACCGCCATCTGGCAAGCAAACTGGTGTCCTCAGTTCAAACCCAAATTCATGGCCTTATTGAAATGGGCGACCCGCTGGCTGAAAAACAACTGGCCGTGGTCAAAGAAGCGGCAGAAGCTGAGATGGCAGCCAAGCTTCGCGCTGAGCTGGATCGCCTTCAGGCACTGAAAGCCGTGAATCCAAACATCCGTGACGATGAGCTGGAAGCAATTGAAACCCAGATGGGCGAGCTTCGCGGCTATATCAATCAAGCGCAGGTAAATCTGGATGCGCTGCGTGTGATTGTGGTCAGCCATCAGTAATCTGAGCTAGCCCAAAGGCAAGGCACTGCTTCGGCGGTGCCTTTTTGTATCCAGTCTTCCCTTTACATCGGGGCATGCTAAACTGCCGCCCGTCTAAACTTCGAGCAACACCATGAGCGACTTTATCTATAACCCGCCAACGGATCCTTGGTTGGATGTTATCTATCAGGATGACGACATCATTGCCATCAACAAACCGAGTGGTCTTCTGACCAACCCGGGACGTGACCCTGCGCATTACGATAGTGCATGGTCACGCATCAAGGCGGAATATCCTGACGCTGAACTGGTTCACCGACTCGATATGTCGACTTCTGGCCTGATTGTGTTTGCTAAACACAAGGAGGCAGAACGCCACTTGAAAGCCCAATTCCGTGAGCGTGTAACCCACAAGCTCTATTACGCACGCGTGTGGGGTAGTGTTGAGCAGGATGAAGGCCGCATCGACCTGCCGCTGATTTGTGACTGGCCAAACCGCCCAAAGCAAATGGTGTGTTTCGAAAACGGCAAGCCGTCAGTCACAGACTACGAAGTGATTAAGCGGGAGAAGAAAACCTCGCTGGTGCGCCTTCTGCCAATCACAGGCCGCTCCCACCAGCTTCGTGTGCACATGCTAGCGCTTGAACACCCGATTGTCGGCGACGAGTTTTATGCTCATCCACAGGCACTGAAATACTCACCAAGACTGCAACTTCACGCTGGTGAACTTTGCTTCCTGCATCCAGGTTCGGGAGAGCCTATGCATTTGTCTGCGCCTTGCGATTTTTACAGCAGTGCTCCGGGTGACACGCTGGTACGACGAGGCATCAAAGCTAACCCGGAACTGTTGAAGTAATCAACAGTTCAGTTTTACACTGGCGAAAAAAGGAAGTTCGCCATGGAAAAGATCGTCTTTCTGGATAGCGCCACTATCCCCTCTCATATCCGTATTCCCTCGCCCTCTTTTCCTCACCAATGGGAAAGCTTCGAAGAAACATCACCCGAAGAAGTATTAAGCAGACTCAAAGACGCCACCATTGTTGTCGCCAACAAGGTTATCCTCAGCGGCGATTTACTGGCGCGACTGCCATCGCTTAAGCTGATTGCCGTGGCTGCAACGGGCTATAACAATGTCGATATCGACTGGTGCAAAGCTAACAACCTCCCCGTTTGTAATATCCGTGGTTATGCCACCCGCTCCGTGCCAGAACATGTCATCGCGCTCGCTTTTGCTCTGAGAAGAAACCTCAATGCCTACCACAGGGACATTGAGCTGGGTGTTTGGAAAGAGAAGAACCAATTTTGCTTCTTCACTCATCCTATTGGTGATATTGCTGGCGCCACGCTCGGGATTATTGGGTCAGGTAGTTTAGGACAGGCAGTAGCGTTACTCGCTCAAGCTGTCGGCATGAAGGTGATTCGCTCAGAACGAAAAGGCGCGACATCGGTCCGAGACGGGTATGTTTCATTTGAGGATGTGTTGCAACAGGTCGATATCCTGACCCTGCATTGTCCGCTCAGCGATGCTACCCGAAACCTGATTGGCGCTGAAGAACTTGCAAAAATGAAGTCTACTTCGGTGTTAATCAACACGGGACGAGGTGGCTTGGTTGATGAAATGGCGCTGGTTGAGGCGCTTAAGAAAGGCGAAATTGCTGGCGCAGGGGTGGATGTATTTACTGAAGAGCCTGCTACAACCAGCAATCCATTGTTGGCGCATGCAGGAATGCCGAACTTAATCCTGACCCCTCATGTCGCTTGGGGCAGCGATTCCAGCATCCAGACACTGGCAAATCAACTTACCGACAACCTGAATGCCTTTATCGAAGGTCAACCACAGAATCTCGTGTAAGGGCTTATTTAAAGCCCTTTTCTTTTTTGATCAGATCGTACGCGGCCTGAATTTCCTGCGCTTTTTGTTTTGCCATCTCCATCATCTCGGGTGGTAGACCTTTCGCCGCCAGCTTATCCGGATGGTGCTCATTCATCAGCTTTCTATGAGCACGTTTAACCGTCTGGGCGTTGGCATCTTCATCAACACCCAAAATTTTGTAGGCGTCAGCGATATTGGGCCCGCCAAAACCTTGTTGCCACTGTTGCTGACCTTGATGCTGGCCACCCTGTTGTTGATAAAACTGGTAAGCTGCTTCCTGCATCGCCAAGCGTCGCTCTAGTTGCTGACGGGAAAAGCCCAGAGTGCTGGCAATGGTGTAAAGCACCTGACGCTCGCTCGGGTGCATAGAACCATCGGCATACGCAGCCTGAATTTGCACCTCGAGGAAGAACTGCAACAGGTCAAACCGGCCACCACAGTTGCGACGAACCGACGCTAATGTGTCTTCCAGCGGGAAGGTGGTGTCTTTACCTTCACGGAACGCATTCTGGGCCTGACGTCTCGCTTCACCATGCAGCCCCATCCGATCCATAAGCTCTGTCGCAAGACGAATTTCGTTTTGTGTCACCTGACCTTTGGCTTTGGCAACATGTCCCATCACTGCAAAAGTGGCATGAAAGTAAGCCTGTTGACGCGCTTGCTGGTTCTGCCCCTGAAAACCACCGCCCAAGGAAACGTTTTGTCTTGCCTTATCGAACTTATGCCCCAAAAACAGACCTAACAATAATCCGAAAGGACCACCGAGCAGGAAGCCAAAAAATGCCCCCAGCACTTTTCCCCAAATCGCCATGCATTATTCTCTATTTGACTAATTTATCTCGATTCCGCTAGCAAGCAGGTGCCGTGAGAGATGATTTGCATTATCATAACCCCCATTTTTCAGCAAAAAATTGCCAGGACGCAGCGCAAGAGTATACCAGTGCTGTATGCCAACAACAGGATTGAGTTTTAATGTCACTGACTGCCAGAAGTTTTTTATCCACGATGATTTGCCTTGCCCTTTATGGACAGGCCATGGCGGAAGAGAGCCAAGTTACTCAGGGCAGCACTGAACCGCTGGTGATCCCGACTGAAAAATGCCTTGCACCGGAATACCGCTGTCGCCCCAATACAGGCAACACAGACGATATCAACAATTTACCGGTGAGAATTGAAGCAGACAGTGCTGAAGCCAAAGCTAACGAAAAAGCCATTTACCGTGGTGACGTCGTGGTGACTCAGGGTAATCGCACTGTTAAAGCCGACACAGCAACGCTGCGCCAGCCGGAAAATATCGTCACAGCAGAAGGGAATGTTTATTTCCATGACGGGGAAATCGCTATTTCCGGCCAGTCTTTGCAAACCAATCTGGATAATGAAGACACCACTCTGAACGATGCCCAGTACAAAATGATGTGTACCCCGGGCCGCGGCGAAGCCAAGCGCGTATTTAAAAACGGCACCACCTTCTACGAGTTGGAAGATGGCACTTACACCACCTGTCCTGATGATGACAAAAGCTGGCGTTTCAGTGCCGGTAAGTTGGAAAAGGAAGATGGTGACATTTTTGCTGACCTCTACCACGCCCGCTTTGAAGTGTTAGATACCCCGATTTTCTATCTGCCTTACCTTCGCGTGCCGGTTGAAGATGGCAGACTGACAGGTTTCCTTTATCCTTCCATCAGTTGGAACGATACCGATGGTTTCGAACTAGAAACGCCATTCTACTGGAATATTCATCCCCAGGCTGACATGCGCATTACCCCTAAGTATATGTCTAACCGTGGCTTGTTTATGACCATGGAGCCCCGTTACCTCACCGAAATGGGCTCAGGCAGCATGGTGCTCGAATACATGGGGGAAGATAAACTCTACCCAGAGTTTGATAAGAGCTGGGGTTTTAACTGGACGCATACTGGGATCCAAAATCACTGGTTATACGATATAGACTATAGCAAGGTCAGTGATTTTAGTTACTTCACACGCCACACCGATTCGCGCGTGGGTAGCCGAGAAGACAACACCTTGTTGCAAACAGGTGAAGTGTCCTATCGTGATCTCAATTGGGATTCGACACTTAGCATCCGAAACTTTCAGCCATTAAGCCCAAATACGTCGGTATACCGCCTGCTGCCTCAACTGGCGATGAACTATTATCGCCCAGATACTGGCTATGGCATCGATTTCTACATGCCTGCGCAAATCAGCAAATTTGCTACTGACAATGACAGCAAGCCAGATGCACTGCGCTTTAACATCGAACCGACCATTGTTCTGCCTTACAACCTGCCATGGCTCAGTGCTACCGCTGAAGGTAAGGTATTTTACACCTATTACGACCAATCAAACATTGACGGGGTAACCGGTGTCAACGGGGAAGAGCTCGAAGAAACGGTATCCCGCGTGGTCCCGATGGCAAGACTACATGCGGTAGTGACGCTGGAACGTAACGGTGCATTCTTCGATACCCCGTATACGCAAACTCTGGAACCACAGGTTCAATATCTGTATATCAAAGACGTTGACCAATCTGGCATTTACAACCCGGTCAACTACTCAGGTGGTGGTTACGATACTGCTCGTCTGCAAACCGATTACTACGGATTGTTCCGAGCCAATCAATACAGCAGCGTCGATTTTATCAACCCGGCTAACCAATTTACGGTTGGTGCTGCGACCCGCTTCTTTGACGATGGCTACAAGGAGCGATTTAATGTGGCATTTGGTCAAATTTACTACCTCGACCGTTTCGGCAATCAGGAGGAGACCTCTATCAATTACTCTGCATGGGCGATTGAAAGTGAGCTAAACCTCAATGATTACTTCTTCGTTCGAGGCTCTCTCGAATACGATAGCAACCTAAGCGATGTACAGTTTGGTAATGCCACCGTCGAGTATCGTGACGGAGGATTCTTTGCACAGACCAGCTACCGATATGTTGCCAAAGATTACATTGCCAGCTCCGTAGGGTTCAGCAATCTTGATCAAATCACTGAAGATGGTATTTCGCAGGTAGGTCTGGTAACAGGCTTCCCGATTGCAGACGGTGTAACTGTCCGTGGTCAATACTTCCACGACCTGACGCAGGATCTCATGTTGGAAAATCAACTTGGGATTACCTACCGCTCCGATTGTTGGGTGATAGGCCTGAGTTACAACGAATATCTGCTGGCGCGCAGCAATATCAATGATACCGCGCGTTACGACAACAACATTAGCCTGTCATTCAGTTTGCTTGGCCTTGGTGCGAACGCTGGCTTTGGCTATAGCTCTGCGAGCGGCAACGCCTTGGGTTACCGCAATCCGTTTGGCCTTAAGAACTAATTTTGAGATTTTGGAAACGCAAATGAATAAATGGACGAAAGCTTTACTGGCCACGGCAATCTCAGCCAGTTCGTTAATGGTGTCGGCTTCCCCGGCAGAATTAGATCGCGTTATCACTGTTGTGAATGAAGGAGTGATCCTTTCAAGTGATGTCGAATCTCTAAAAAAGACAGTGGCTTTGAACGCAGATACGGCAAACCTACCACCAGAAGATGTGCTCGAGCAACAAATCCTCGACCAGCTCATCATTGAAGAACTCCAGCTTCAAGAAGCCAAAAGATTGGGTATTCGTATCGACGACACCCGCTTAGAGCAGGCCATTGACTCTATCGCCAAAGACAAGGATGTGTCTGTAAACCAACTACGTGAAGAGTTAAAACGTAGCGGTATCACTTGGTCGTCTTACCGAGACCAAATCCGCCGTGAGATGACCATCAGCGAAGCGCGTAATGCTCAGGTTAGACGCCGCATTAATATTCTTCCTCAGGAAGTGGAGTCACTGGCATCCCAACTCAACGCAAAGAATTTAGAGAACGTTGAATACCGACTGAGTCATATCCAACTTCGATTAGATGAAGACGCAGACAAGGACGAGCGTGATGCTGTCGCGGCCAAAGCCAACGAGCTGGTTTCTGAGCTTGAGGCTGGCGCCAATTTCAAAGCGCTCGCTCTTGCAAACTCCAAAGGCCCGAAAGCACTTGATGGCGGTGATTGGGGATGGATGCGCCTTGAGGAAATGCCAACCATCTTCGCCGATCAAATCAAAAGCAACGGCAAAGGTGCTGTCATTGGTCCATTCCGCAGCGGTGTGGGTTATCACATTCTGAAAATTGCTGATGTAAAAGGCCTTCAATCTGTCGCCGTCACCGAAGTGAAAGCCCGTCATATCCTCATTAAGCCTTCTATCGTACTGAGTGATGATGGTGCGAAACGTCAGCTCAACCAAATGATTGCGCAAATCAACAAGGGCGAGAAAACCTTTGACGATTTAGCCAAACAATACAGTGCCGATCCAGGCTCTGCGGTGAAAGGAGGCGACCTTGGCTGGCAAACCTCAGAGCTTTATGTGCCTGAATTCAAAGATAAAGTCGACACGCTCCCAGAAGGTCAAATCAGCGAACCATTTAAAACCGTTCATGGCTGGCACATTGTCGAAGTGTTGGATCGTCGCCAGGCTGACCGCACCGATGCGGCTGTGCAAAACCGAGCTTACCGCATGCTGCTGAACCGTAAGTTTAATGAAGAAGCACAAGCTTGGTTGCAGGAACTTCGTGCCGGTGCTTACGTAGAACAAGTGGGTAACCTTGATGAAGACAGCTAATCCAAAACGCATTGCGATCACCCCAGGAGAACCAGCGGGAATCGGTCCTGATTTGGTTCTCGCGCTTGCGCATGACAATTGGCCCCACGAGCTGGTGGTTTGCGCCAATAAAGCAATGCTAGCAGTGCGCGCCAAGCAGCTTGGTATTGATGTCCGCTTTGAAGATTACGACCCGTCAGCAACTCCAAAAGCCCATCAACCGGGCGTACTGGTAGTTTGTGATGAGCCACTTGAAGCTGACGTAGTAGCAGGCGAGCTCAATGAAGCGAATGGCCACTATGTGTTAAACACCCTAACCCGCGCAGCAGAAGGTAACATGCAAGGGGAGTTTGCCGCAGTAGTGACAGGTCCGGTTCACAAAGGTGTGATTAACCGTGCCGGCGTGTCATTCAGCGGCCACACAGAATTTTTCCAGCATCATGCTAACGTTCAACAAGTCGTGATGATGTTGGCAACTGAAGGACTTCGCGTTGCTTTGGTCACCACCCATATTCCGTTGGCCTATGTCTCGAAAGCCATTACCGAAGATCGTCTTTTCCAAGTCATTGGTATTTTGAACGACGACCTCAAATCCAAGTTCGGTATTGCTGAACCTAAGATTTACGTCTGCGGCTTGAATCCCCATGCTGGGGAAGATGGCTGTCTGGGGCGCGAAGAAATCGACATCATCGAGCCGGCACTTGAAAAACTTCGCGAGCAAGGCATGAATCTTATTGGCCCTTTGCCTGCAGACACACTTTTCCAGGACAAGTACCTGAAAGATGCAGATGCCGTATTGGCGATGTATCACGATCAGGGGCTGCCTGTGTTAAAATTCAAAGGATTTGGAAAGTCAGTCAACATCACGCTTGGCCTGCCTTTCATCCGAACTTCAGTAGATCATGGTACCGCATTGGATTTAGCGGGTACCGGAACGGCGGATACTGGAAGCCTGCGGACAGCGCTATCCCACGCCCTCGAATTAGTAGATAAGAAAGCATGAGCGATAAAGTCCACCTTGGTCACCGCGCCCGTAAGCGCTTTGGCCAGAACTTCCTGAACGATCCGTACATCATCGACGGCATTGTTTCTGCCATCAACCCTCAGCCAGGTGAAAATCTGGTTGAAATCGGCCCTGGCCTTGGTGCCTTAACTGAGCCTGTTGCGCGCGAAGTCGACAAACTGAGCGTGGTAGAACTAGACCGCGATCTCGCAGAACGTCTTCGCCACCACCCAGATTTGGCAGATAAGCTGACCATCTATGAAGGCGATGCGATGAAGTTCGACTTTACGCAACTGTCCTCTGAAGAGAACCCTCTGCGTATTTTCGGTAACCTGCCGTACAACGTATCGACACCGCTGATGTTCCACCTATTCAGCTTTGCAGGTAAAGTGAAAGACATGCACTTTATGTTGCAAAAAGAGGTAGTTAACCGTCTGGCTGCGGGTCCAAACAGCAAAGCCTATGGCCGATTGACTGTTATGGCACAATACTACTGCAAAGTCGTACCAGTATTGGAAGTGCCGCCAACAGCGTTTAAACCTGCGCCAAAAGTGGACTCGGCCGTTGTGCGCCTTATTCCACACAAAGAGCTGCCACACCCAACCACTAGCCTTAAATGGTTGGAGCGTGTTTGCCGAGAAGGCTTTAACCAACGCCGTAAAACCGTGCGTAACTGCTTCAAATCACTGATTGATGCAGAGACCATGGAATCGCTGGGTATCGATCCTTCGGCGCGCCCAGAGAGCCTCACGCTGGCACAGTTTGTTGCACTGGCAAACTGGATGGATGCAAACCATCAACAATAATTTCAGGGAACACTTCAGGGATGATAAACAACAACTTTACGGTTCGTGTGCTGACTCACTATGTGGAAGAGCAATCTGAGCCGGATAAAAAACGTTATGTGTTTTCCTATACGATCACCATTGAAAACAATGGTGATCGTCACGCGCAACTTCTTCGCCGTAAATGGCTAGTCACCGATGCCAATGGCAAAAAACTGGTGATCGAAGGTGAAGGTGTTGTGGGTGAACAGCCCCTAATAGAAGCGGGCGACGAATATACTTACACCAGCGGCACTGTGCTGGAAACCCCAGTGGGAGTGATGCAAGGGTTCTACACCATGATCGATGTCGACGAGAAAGAATTCGACATCGAAGTCTCACCTTTCCGTCTCGCGCTTCCCAATATTCTCCACTAGGAACATCTGTGGCTACTTACCTTGTCGGCGACATTCAGGGCTGTTTTGACGATCTTAACGCGCTGTTGAAAGAGGCCAACTTTGATCCCGCGAGCGATCACCTATACATAGCTGGAGATTTAGTCGCACGCGGCCCCGACTCCCTTGCAGTACTGAGGTATGTAAAATCCCTAGGAAAGCATGGCCATACGGTTCTGGGGAATCATGATCTCCACCTGTTAGCGGTATCAGAAGGGATCATGAAACCGAAAGGTAAAGACAAAACCCTACCGATACTGGAAGCTGACGATCGTGATGAATTGCTCAATTGGCTTCGCCAGCAGCCCCTGCTGATCCATGTTGATCAGGCCAATGAAGAGAGTCCAGGATTTGTCATGACCCATGCTGGCATTCCTCCGGTCTGGAACATTAAAACGGCAAAAAAGAACGCGAAAGAGGTAGAAAGTGTCCTGAGGAGTGACCGTTATATCTGGTTACTCAAGAATATGTATGCCAATGAGCCGGCGCTTTGGTCCCCAACATTGGAAGGCATCGACAAGTACCGCTATACCATCAATGCCATGACACGGATGCGTTTTTGTGAACCGGATGGTAGCTTGGATATGGCCTGCAAACTCCCTCCTGAGAAAGTAAAAGATGGAAGTCTCATGCCTTGGTTTCAGATGCCAAATCGTCGCAAGATTGACGAAACACTGGTTTTTGGTCATTGGGCAGCGCTGGGCGGCGTATTAACTAACAATCTGTTAGGGCTGGATACCGGCTGTGTTTGGGGTGGTTCACTCACCATGGTGAGATGGGAAGATGGGCAAAGGTTTTCTCGCCCTTGCCCGATTCATGCCTGACCGCTTACGCCCGCTCTAACACCACAAACTCCATGTTGTAGCGATTCTTTTCATCAGCCTGATAGGATTCGCGGTGCGTTTCTGACCATCCTTGCCCCCAATCAGGGAAACAGGTATCACCGTCTATCTCCGCATCAATAAAGGTCAAACAAAGCTTATCCGCCCGGGACATGCTCGCTTCGTAAATGGTACCACCACCAATGATCACCGCTTCTTCAACATCGCCCGCTAGCGCAATCGCAGCGTCAATGCTGGTAGTGCTCTCCACGCCTTCTGCTGACCAGTTTTCATCTCGACTGATCACGATATTACGTCTACCCGGCAGCGGGCGGCCAATGGACTCAAAAGTTTTCCGACCCATGATGACTGGCTTGCCTAACGTGTTTTGTTTGAACCAGGTAAAATCGGCAGGCAGATGCCAAGGCATAGCGTTGTCTTTCCCTATCACACGTCCCTTCGCCATTGCGGCAATCATACTGATCTTCATCTGCTATTGATCCTTTATTTTCAAACGGCTGCGTCATGCTACACCACAGGTTTTCCCTACGGAACTTATTTGGGCGAAAAAAAAACCGCCTTGGGCAAGGCGGTTTTCTATGTATTCCGGATTATGGACGGTAGATGATCTCTACGTCGTAATCGTCTTCGTTCCAATCATCCCAGTCATCATCGTCGTCATCATCATCAGACTTAGACTGCTTCTTGATTTCCTGCTCGTGGTAGTCATCCCACTTGAATTCAACTTTTGCTTCTTCAGCCACTTCTTCCGGCTCGATTGCCGTTGGCAGTGATTCGATGAATTCCATCAGATCGTAAGTGAGCTGCTGAGTATTGCCTTTGTTGATGGCAGAAATCGCGTAGTAAGGTTCATCCCAACCTAATGCATCCAGAATGCGTTCGATTTCCGCTTCCGCATCTTCTTCACTCATCAGGTCGATCTTGTTAAACAGGATCCAACGTGGCTTATCAGCCAGCTTCTCGCTGTAGCGTTGAAGCTCTTCGATGATAGTGAATGCATTATCGACAGGATCAGAACCGTCAACGGGCATCAGGTCAATCATATGCAGCAACACACGACAACGCTCAAGGTGTTTCAGGAATCGAATACCAAGGCCCGCACCTTCCGCTGCGCCTTCAATCAGACCTGGGATATCGGCAACAACAAAGCTCTTGTTGTCAGCAACACGCACCACACCCAAACTTGGTACCAATGTGGTGAACGGATAGTCCGCCACTTTAGGCTTAGCCGCTGATACCGCACGGATGAAGGTTGATTTACCCGCATTAGGCAGACCCAACATACCCACGTCAGCCAGCAGAAGCAGCTCAAGACGCAGGTGACGCAATTCACCCTTGGTGCCCATCGATTTTTGGCGAGGAGCGCGGTTTACAGAGGATTTGAAACGGGTATTACCCAAGCCATGCCAACCACCCTTCGCCACCATGATTTTCATACCATGGTGAGTCAGGTCAGCAATGACTTCGCCGGTGTCTTCATCAACGGCACGGGTACCCACAGGGACATTCAATATCAGATCGTCACCACGCTTACCGGTACAGTTACCACCACGGCCATTTTCACCACGGCCAGCAGCGTGAAAACGCTCAAAGCGGTAGTCAATCAGGGTGTTCAGGTTTTCATCTGCCAGCAGGTAAACGTCGCCACCATCGCCGCCGTCGCCGCCGTCAGGACCACCTTTAGGTACGTATTTCTCACGACGGAAACTGACTGTACCGTTACCGCCATCGCCGGCTTCAACGCGGATTACCGCTTCATCTACAAATTTCATTTTTCTTCTCCATGCCCTTCACCACCTTCGTCTTGGAAGGTATTACGTGTTCTGGGTTTACATTGGCGATCGAGCAGCACCCTGATGGAGCACTTCTGGCCGATGATCATTGTCCGCTATGGAAGATCTTAGGATCAAAAGCCGGGTTGCTTTCAGTATTGTCTCGCTATATATGCCGACAGATGCATTAGTGACATCTGTGACATTCACGTGACGCGATTCCCTTCAAGCCGCGAACGATACGCGGCATGCGTAAATTCGCTGCTGAGCCGCCTGAGCTTACATTTATGTTTTATAGCTAAATGCTCTTGGACAAAAGTCACTTAGCTATGCAACAAAAAGCCCCGCCGTAAGGCAGGGCTTCAGAATCAGTATCGAGGGCTATTATTCAGCTTCGATGCTAACGAATTTACGGTTCTTAGGACCTTTAACCTCGAACTTCACTTTGCCATCAGACAGAGCGAACAGAGTGTGGTCTTTACCGCAACCTACGTTAGTGCCAGCGTGGAACTTAGTACCACGTTGACGAACGATGATGTTACCTGCCAGAACAGACTCACCACCGAAGCGCTTAACACCAAGACGTTTGCTTTCTGAATCACGGCCGTTACGAGTAGAACCGCCAGCTTTTTTATGTGCCATTTATCTCTTCTCCTAGATTAAGCGCTGATGCCAGTAATTTTGACTTCAGTGAACCACTGACGGTGGCCCATTTGCTTACGAGAATGCTTACGACGACGGAACTTAACGATTTTCACTTTGTCGCCACGACCGTGGGTAACTACTTCAGCAGTTACTTTACCGCCTGCTACGAACGGTGCACCAACGGTGATTTCTTCGCCGTTAGCTACCAGCAGAACAGAATCAAACTCAACAGTTGAGCCAGTTTCGATGTCTAGCTTTTCCAAGCGAATAGTTTGGCCTTCGCTTACACGGTGTTGTTTACCACCACTTTGGAAAACTGCGTACATGGTTTTCTCCGCATTTCCGCACAGCCTTCTGCGTTTAAAAATTGTGCAGTGAGGGGTGCGCATTTAATTCATCAATAGGGCGCGAATTCTACGGTAAGATTCACCTTCTGGCAAGAGGGTAGTGAAAGAAAATTGGCGAAAACCTGTTCACTGTATTTAACCGCTTATTTTGCCAACATTGATACTGTGTCGAGTAAGGAATTTTAGTGTACTATCATCGCAAAAACGAGAGCAGCAAACTGCAATCTTCCCTTGGACCGGACGCATCAATGGATTTTAACACCATCCAAGCACTGACTGCCGATGACATGGCAAAAGTGGACAAAAAAATACTTGCGCAACTGAATTCTGACGTCGCCCTGATTAACCAATTAGGTTTTTATATCGTCAGTGGTGGAGGCAAACGCCTGCGCCCAATGCTTGCTGTTTTATCAGCCCGTGCGCTGAATTATCAAGGTGAAGGACACATCACCGCCGCTGCCTTTATCGAATTCATCCATACCGCTACCCTGCTACACGACGATGTTGTCGATGAATCGGACCTTCGCCGTGGCAAAGCAACTGCCAATGCTATGTTTGGCAATGCAGCCAGCGTGCTGGTGGGCGACTACATTTATACACGCTCATTCCAGATGATGACAGAGCTTCGATCTTTGAGGATCCTCGATCTGATGAGTGAAGCTACCAATGTGATCGCAGAAGGCGAGGTTTTGCAGTTGATGAACTGTAATGACCCCGACACCACTGAAGAAAGTTACATGCAGGTGATCTACTCAAAAACTGCGCGTCTTTTTGAAGCGGCAACCCAGATCGGTGCGATCCTGTCTGATTCTTCAGAAGATATTGAAAAAGCGATGCAGGATTACGGCCGCTACCTTGGCACCGCTTTCCAGCTTATTGATGATGTGATGGATTACACCTCACAAGGCGATGAGATGGGCAAAAATACCGGAGACGACTTGGCTGAAGGCAAACCTACCCTGCCATTGCTACACGCCATGCTCAACGGTAACACCGAGCAGGCAGCCATGATCCGTGAAGCGATCGAACAAGGTAATGGTCTGGACAAACTCGATCCTATCCTTGCCTGCATGGAGCAATGCGGCTCTCTGGAATACACTCGCCAACGCGCGGAGGAAGAAGCGGAGAAGGCCATAGAAGCCCTCGCGCCTATTCCAGAGTCAGAATATAAAGAGGCGCTCAAGGCGCTGGCACACATTGCTGTGCACCGTAAAAAGTAATCTTGTTTAACGCACCCCAGGGTGCGTTTTCTTTTTGATGCGATTTTAAGGAAGAAATGTTGAAGCCCTTTCCCATGAAAGCCGCTGCCATTGTGTTAGGCAGTGCCATGCTTTTCGGCTGTGCCGGAGGCAATCGTATTCCCGCGACTTCATTCACCTCATACGAGGATTTTAAAGCCGGCCCTGAAGGCGGCGTTGATCTGGTATGGGCGCGCGTGGGATTACGCGATGAAGCAAGATTAAAACGCAAGCTTGCCCAATATGACTCCGTCGTTTTGGACAGGATTTACGTATTAACGTCAGAAAGCAATGAACTAGATGACGAAGATATTCACGAGTTAACAGAATATCTTGCACAAACACTTAAAGAAAAGATTGCTCCGCACAAACGTATCGTTGAAACACCTGAAAACAATACGCTTCGACTGAGTATTGCAATCAGCAACGTAGAAACGCCAAATCCAATTCTGGCGGTGACCAGTAGCCTGCTCCCTGTCGGATTAGGTATTTCTACGATCTCAAAGATCACCACTGGTGAACACACCAATGTCGGCAGCGCGACGATTGAGTTATTGGTCAGTGACGCAAGTGATGACAAGCCACTTTTCGCCGTCATAGATCGTGAAGCAGGGAATAAAGACCTGTCCACCATGATCGATTCACTGGACGATGCCAAAGATGCGATTAACTTTTGGGTCGAGCGCTTAGGCAAAACACTCGACAGTAAAGTTACCAGCGAATAATCGGACTGCGCGGGCATAAAAAAAGCGGCTGACAAGCCGCTTTTTCTCTTTGAGGGAAAAGTTACTTAACGAACTCTTCGCCCAGTTGGATATCTTTACGCAGTGTATCCAGCATGCTGTCCAGTGCGTTTTGCTCGAAAGCACTCAGTGGGCCGTGATCCAGGATCTCTTCCACACCGTTTTTGCCCAGACGCACTGGTTGAGCGAAGAAGCGTGCGTATTTACCATCGCCTTCCACATAAGCACACTCAACAACGTCTTGTTCGCCTTGAGCTGCGCGAACCAGCGCCAGACCAAAGCGACATGCAGCTTGCCCCATAGACAGAGTTGCAGAACCGCCACCCGCTTTTGCTTCAACCACTTCAGTACCCGCGTTTTGGATACGTGGTGTCAGTGCAGCCACTTCTTCTTCAGTAAACTCAACACCTTCAACCTGAGACAGCAGTGGCAGGATAGTTACGCCAGAGTGACCGCCGATAACCGGCACACGTACCTGACCTGGATCTTTGCCTTTCAGCTCAGCCACAAAAGTTTCCGAGCGGATGATATCCAGTGTTGTTACACCAAAAAGACGGTTCTTGTCGTAAACACCTTTTGCTTTCAGCACTTCTGCCGCGATAGCTACAGTGGTGTTCACAGGGTTAGTGATGATACCGATCAGTGCTTTCGGGCACACATCAGCAATTCTTTCACTCAGAGAACGAACGATACCCGCGTTCACGTTGAACAGATCTGAACGATCCATACCTGGTTTACGCGCTACACCGGCAGAAATCAGAACCACGTCAGCACCTTCCAGTGCAGGTGTTGGATCTTCACCGCTGTAACCTTTGATAGATACTGGGGTCGGGATGTGGCTAAGATCGACAGCAACACCTGGCGTTACCGGTGCTATGTCATACAGAGCCAAATCTGAACCCGCAGGCAGACGGTTTTTCAAAAGCAGGGCTAAAGCTTGACCAATGCCACCAGCGGCGCCAATCACAGCAACTTTCATCTCGTTCTCCTTATTTACGATTTTATTATTTCAGACCTTGGATACGAGGTAAGTCAGCATAAGGTGGTTTACTTACATTCACTGACAACCCCGTATGCATAACGGACCTTTGCGCATGATACGTTCCCATCATAGATAACCACAAGCTTATCGGCATGAGGATAAGCCGCGCTTCTCATTTTTACCGTCAAAGCTCCTCAAGCCTGTTGAAAGGTGATAGGTGCGTCACTTTGCCGCTGATTTTATTGCCCGTGACTGAATCACTATGCAAGAATGCGCCATCCTGACACGGGGAAGAAAGAAGAAATATGCGCAATTCAGATAAACAAGATCAATTGGTGAAGGCTTTCAAAGCCATCCTGAAAGAAGAGAAATTCAGCTCCCAGGGCGAAATCGTGGATGCTCTGAAAGCGCAAGGCTTTGAGAACATTAATCAATCTAAAGTCTCCCGCATGCTGACCAAGTTCGGCGCTGTACGCACCCGCAACGCAAAAATGGAAATGGTGTACTGCCTACCAGTAGAACTTGGCGTACCCACTACCAGCAGCCCGCTGAAAGAGCTGGTCATGGATATCGACTACAACGATGCTTTGGTGGTTATCCATACTGGTCCTGGTGCAGCTCAGCTTATCGCTCGTCTCTTGGATTCACTGGGTAAAGCAGAAGGCATTCTGGGTGTGGTTGCCGGTGATGACACCATCTTTATCACCCCAACGCGCTCAACCACCACTGCGCGACTGTTTGAAGCCGTTTGCGGACTTTTCGATTACTCCCGCTAATTCAAACAGAGAAAACCTTCCAAAATAGGCTGGATGATTTTCCGATCATCCAGCCTATTTCCTTATCCAAGTAGTCATACTCCGACACTATCTTTTATCTCATTATTGAGACTTTCTGACTTTTATCTTCCCTCACGCCTCAATTCGATGCGAAATACCATGACAAAATATTTCGCTAGTTTTAAATTTTGGAAACGGATTTGTTATCATTCATAACCAAAGAATCCTAAATACACAAAATAAACTGAGTCTTACACAAGACCGTACCAAGCAGTACTCGTCATTAGGTGAAGACAATAAAGGCGTATAAAACACGCTGTGGAGATAGCCCGCTTCGTTGCGGGTTATCCGCATCTGATGTCAGGTTTTTTTACACTTTTACTTGCCGATTAAAGGACAATGGCATGACGAAGACGACCGAGACACCGCAAGAAGCGCAGGATATCGTCGCTCAAGCGGACACCGGAGCCCGCGCTCCGTCAGGTATATCAGGGAAGATCCTCTGGTTCGTTCCCCTGTGCTGGTCTATTTTCCAGCTCTGGTATGCCTCACCATTTACTGTCGCGCTCAATGATACCGAGGCACGATCGATTCACTTGGCGTTTGCTATCTTTCTGGCATTCACCGCTTACCCTGCATTGAAAAACTCTCCACGAGATCGCATTCCTGTCCAGGATTGGATTTTTGCGGCCGCAGGAAGTTTTGCAGCCGGGTATCTCTTCCTGTTCTATACCGAGCTCGCTTCACGCGCTGGTGCACCAACAACGTTTGATATTGTTGTTGCAGTCACAGGCATGATTTTGTTGCTGGAAGCGACAAGACGCGCCCTAGGCCCGCCGCTGATGGTGGTCGCGCTGGTCTTCCTGCTCTATACCTTCGCAGGTCCCCACATGCCCGATGTTATCGCGCACAAAGGGGCAAGCCTGAATAAAGCCATGTCGCACATGTGGCTGACCACAGAGGGTGTATTTGGTGTTGCACTGGGTGTATCAACGTCTTTTGTCTTCCTGTTTGTACTCTTCGGTGCCTTGCTTGATCGTGCGGGTGCAGGTGGTTACTTCATTAAAGTGGCGTTTTCTATGCTCGGCCACATGCGTGGTGGTCCGGCAAAAGCAGCCGTTGTGGCTTCTGGCCTTTCCGGCCTGATTTCAGGTTCATCTATCGCAAACGTGGTAACCACTGGTGTATTCACCATCCCGTTGATGAAACGAGTCGGCTTCCCAGGAACAAAAGCGGGTGCGGTAGAGGTTGCTGCATCAACCAATGGTCAGCTGACACCACCTATCATGGGTGCGGCGGCTTTCCTGATGGTGGAATACGTCGGTATTCCTTACATCGAAGTGATTAAGGCGGCGATTTTGCCTGCCATCATTTCTTACATCGCACTTATCTACATCGTTCACCTTGAAGCTTGTAAGGCAGGCATGACAGGCCTTCCACGTCGCCATCAATCAACCTTGGTACAGTCTCTGCTGAGCTTCCTGACCATCGTGATTGGTATCTGCGTGCTGAGCTTTGCGGTTTACTACGGTATTGGCTGGACCAAAGATGTGTTTGGCGCTGCGGCAAGCCCAATCATTGCGGTTGCGATTTTCATTGCCTACATCGCACTGGTTCGCTACTCAGCGCAATACAAGAAAGACGCAGTAGAAGACCCTGCAGACACTGACCTTTCAGAGCTGCCGGATCCGGGTCCAACCGCTCGTTCTGGTCTCTACTACCTGCTGCCAATCGTAGTACTGGTTTGGTGTCTGATGGTTGAACGCTTCTCACCAGGTCTGTCTGCATTCTGGGCAACCTTGTTTATGATGTTCATCGTCGTCACTCAACGCCCACTTTTTGCTTTCTTTCATGGCGAATCTAACTTCGGTGAAGAAATCAAAAACGGTTTCATCGACTTGGCAGAGGGCTTTGTTGCCGGTGCACGTAACATGATTGGTATCGGTGTAGCGACTGCTGCTGCAGGCATTGTGGTAGGCGTGGTCACACTGACTGGTATCGGTCTGGTGATGACTGACTTCGTCGAGTTCATCTCTGGCGGTAACATCATGTTGATGCTGCTGTTCACCGCAATCATCAGCCTGATTCTAGGTATGGGTCTGCCAACGACGGCAAACTACATCGTGGTATCGACCCTGATGGCACCAGTTATCGTGACACTGGGTGCGCAGGAAGGCCTTATTATTCCTTTGATCGCCGTTCACCTGTTCGTGTTCTACTTCGGTATTCTGGCAGATGACACCCCACCAGTTGGTCTCGCGGCCTTTGCGGCAGCGGCGATTGCGAAATCTGACCCAATCAAAACCGGTATTCAGGGTTTCACTTACGATATCCGTACTGCAATCCTGCCGTTTATGTTCATCTTCAACACCCAACTGCTGTTGATGGATATAGAAGGCCCAGTGCATCTACTGCTGACCATAGGCTCAGCAGTGATCGCCATGCTGGTATTCTCGTCCGCCACACAGGGATGGTGGTTTACCAAGAACAAGTGGTGGGAAACCCTTCTCATGTTGCTGATCACCTTCTCACTGTTCCGCCCGGGTTACTGGTGGGATCAGGTGTTTCCGCCAACAAACGATTACCCAGGTTCAGCTATCATTGAAGTGGCAGAAAAACTGCCGAATGGTCAAACGCTTAACCTACAGGTTCGTGGTGAAACCATTGATGGTGACGTCGTTACCAAACACGTACACCTTCCAGTGAACTATGAAGAAGCAGAAGGTCTGGCACGTGTGCTGTCTACCGGCTTAGAGCTTCGTGATGAAGAAGGTTCGAAATTGGTCGATATGGTTCAGTGGGGCAGTCCGGCGTCTGATGCAGGTATCGATTTCGACTGGGAAATAGTTCAGGTAAGCACACCTGCTGAGCGCCCGGCGAAAGAATGGGTATTTGTGCCAACTCTTATCCTGCTTGCTGCCATGGCATGGAATCAACGCCGCCGTGCAAGAGCAGAAAAACAACAAACAGCGTAATCAGTCCGGGGCTTAAAGCCCCGGTCACTACCACATAAGAGAGTAGACGATATGTATAAACACATTCTGGTCCCTGTTGATTTGAATGATGAAAGCTTCGCTGACAAAGCCGTTGAGCACGCTGTTTGGATCGCAGGACAAACGGGTGCAACCTTGCACCTGTTGACCGCCCTACCGGGCATTCACAACTCCATGGTGCAGTCTTACTTCCCGGAAGATGCTGCCCGCCAGATGAAACAGGACGTGCGTAACAACCTGAAAGCCTTTGCCGAGCGCATGGTGCCGGAAGGTCTGGCGTATGATTTATCTGTAGCGGAGGGCAAACCTTACAAGGCCATTGTCAAAACTGCTGACAGCCTTGGCTGCGATTTGATCGTGATGCCTAGCCACAAACGCTCTAAAGCGAACAAACTTATCATTGGCTCTGTAGCATCTAAGGTGCTGGAGCAGTCAAAAATCAACGTGTTGATCATGAAGCCACAAGGCTGATTGCAACACCAAGATCTAAAAAGGGCGGTATAAATACCGCCCTTTTTCTTTATCTGAATCAGAGTTATTTATCGCGCTGATCGTAGCCCCACCGCGGTACGAGGACCTGTTCGATACCGAGGTGATCGAGAATACGCGCCACCATAAAGTCCACCAGATCGTCGATAGACTTGGGTTGGTGATAAAACCCCGGAGCCGCGGGCATGATGGTCACGCCCATTTGCGACAGCTTCAGCATGTTTTCTAAATGCAAAGTGGAAAACGGAGTTTCGCGCACCACCAATAGCAATTGGCCGCGCTCTTTTAGCACCACATCGGCCGCACGTTCAGCCAGATTATCCGACATCCCATGGGCAATCGCTGCCAGGGAGCCCGCAGAACAGGGGCACACCACCATTTTCTTCGGAGCTGCTGAGCCAGATGCCACTGGCGAGAACCAGTCTTCCTTACCACACACTACCAATTTATCGGTGGGTGCATTGAGGTGTTTCACCAAGGCTTCTTTCGCAGCTTCAGGGCCGGATGGCAGTTTCAAACCGTGTTCCGTTGCCAGTACCACACGCGCAGCGGATGACACCAGCAGATACACTTCATAGTCAGCCGCGAGTAAGCACTCCAGTAGGCGGAGCCCATAAGGTGCACCGGAAGCGCCGCTCCAGGCCAGTGTGATGCGTTTGTCACTCATTGAAGTTGCCATGTGTTCCTTATCGTTGTTCCAGCGCGGCTTTGAGCTTGTCGTGAATGCCACCAAAACCACCGTTACTCATCACCAGTATAACGTCGTCTGTCTTGGCTTCACCGACGATGCCTGAAACCAGAGCATCAATCTCATCGAAGGTTTTTGCCGGCGCTTTACAGGCGTCCGCTACGTCTTTCACCGACCACTTAATGTGTTCTGGTTGGAACAGCAATACCTCATCGGCAGCATCCAGTGATGGTGCAATCTCATCTTTATGTACGCCAAGCTTCATGGTGTTGGATCTAGGCTCTAACACCGCAAGGATACGGCGTTCTCCCACTTTGGCGCGCAAGCCTTCCAGTGTGGTTTTAATCGCGGTTGGGTGATGGGCAAAGTCGTCGTAAACCGTGACGCCATTGAAATCGCCTTTGTGCTCGAGACGGCGTTTGGTGTTGATAAAACTGCCTAAGGCTTCACACGCCAAATCCGGGGTCACCCCCACATGACGGGCTGCAGCAATAGTCATCAATGCATTACTGACGTTATGGTCGCCAATAAGATCCCACTTCACGCTGCCAACCAACTCACCTTCAAACCAAACATCAAATTCACTGCCGTCAGCTACACGCTTTTCCGCCTTCCAGATACCATCTTCGCCAGCAAACTCCAGCTCGCTCCAGCAACCCATCTCTAACGTCGATTTGATGTTTTCATCATTTGAAGGCGCAATGATACGGCCGATCCCAGGTACGGTTCTTACCAAATGATGGAATTGACGTTTGATAGCATTCAGATCGTCGAAGATGTCAGCATGATCGAACTCAAGATTGTTCATGATCAGCGTGCGTGGATGGTAATGCACGAACTTAGAACGCTTGTCGAAAAAAGCACTGTCGTATTCATCGGCTTCGACCACGAAGAACATGGTTTCACCAAGGCGCGCAGATACGCCAAAGTTACCCGGAACACCACCAATCAAAAAACCCGGCTGGTAACCGCAATCTTCCAAAACCCAAGCCAGCATGCTCGCTGTCGTGGTTTTTCCGTGCGTGCCCGCCACCGCCAGCACCCAACGATCTTTCAACAAGAAATCCAATAACCACTGAGGGCCAGAGGTGTAATTAAGGTTGTTGTTCAGCACATATTCCACACACGGATTTCCGCGGCTCATGGCATTACCCACCACCACCAGATCCGGCGCAGGATCAAGTTGGGAAGGATCATAGCCCTGAATGATCTCAATCCCTTGAGATTCCAGCAGTGTGCTCATTGGTGGGTAAACATTGGCGTCACAACCTGTCACTTTATGACCCAGTTGTCTGGCTAGAATGGCTGCACCGCCCATAAAGGTGCCGCAAATCCCTAAAATGTGTATATGCATAAGGTTCCGTCAGCTTAAATCAGTGACTTTGCCCGGTCTGATTCCCTAAGGATCACAGATCCCGACATGTCCAAATTACTTCGATACGAATAAAAAGTTCTACACTATAAAATGTGTAACAAGTTGATTTTTTGTCCGGTTGTGACGTCACGTTTTTGGCAAAAACTTTTGCCTGCCACCCAAGCGATGCACCGGACGCATCGAATCAACCAGGAAAGCAAAGGCCTTATTGCTCTTCGCTTGCGACTTTGTTTTCCAGCATCTTACCCAAGAATCTAATAACAGACATCAAAAGGATCTGGAATGTCCGATATGCGTACACTTGGCGAGTTCATTGTTGAAAAGCAACATGAATACCCGAACGCCAGTGGAGAGCTCAGCTCACTCCTCTCTTCTATCCGACTTGCGGCCAAAATCGTCAACCGTGAAATCAACAAAGCGGGACTCGCTGATATCACGGGTGCATTTGGTGGAAAGAACGCCCAGGGCGAAGAACAACAAAAACTGGACGTCTACGCCAACGAGAAATTCAAAGCAGCGATGGCTGCACGGGATCAAGTGTGTGGCGTAGCCAGTGAAGAAGAAGATGATGCAGTTATCTTCGACACCGAACTTGGCCGCAACGCCAAATATGTCATCCTGATGGACCCACTCGATGGTTCTTCCAACATCGACGTGAACGTCTCCGTCGGAACCATCTTCTCCATCTACCGCCGCGTTTCTCCTATTGGTCAACCGGCTACGATGGAGGATTTCCTTCAGCCGGGTAGCCAACAAGTCGCGGCAGGCTACATCATCTATGGCTCCTCAACCATGCTGGTTTACACCACTGGTAATGGCGTGCATGGCTTTACCTATGACCCATCCATCGGTGCGTTCTGTCTTTCCCACGAGAACATGACGATTCCAGAGGATGGCAAAATCTACTCCATCAACGAAGGGAACTACATCCGCTTCCCTCTCGGGGTGAAGAAGTACATCAAGTACTGTCAGGAGAATGTGCCGGAAGACGGACGCCCATACACGTCGCGCTACATCGGCTCACTGGTGTCAGACTTCCACCGCAACATGCTTAAAGGCGGTCTGTATCTGTACCCAAGTACTGCCGCATATCGCAGCGGTAAGCTTCGCCTGCTTTATGAATGCAACCCCATGGCCTTCATCATCGAACAGGCGGGCGGTAAGGCGTCTGATGGCGCACAGCGCATCATGGACATCAAACCCACTGAGCTTCACCAGCGCGTGCCGTTCTTTGTTGGCTCCACCCATATGGTGGAAAAAGTCGAAGAATTCCTCGAGACTTACCCTGGCGAAGAGTAAGCATCTAAAACGTCAAAGCCCGGCAATATTGCCGGGCTTTGTTCATTTTAGGATCTGTTGACCTTTGGTTACTTGATACTGAACTGGTAAAGCAGGTCGACCGCATTGTCCGCGCCGGAAACCGCCTCAACATAAAGATCAGACAGCAGGCGGTAACGCACCGTGAATTCCGGCAAGCTGGTAAAAATACCCACACCATATTTCACTTGAAGCCCCGGCAAAATATAACCAGACACTTCGACCTTCTCGTCATTACCGCTACCTGATGTGTCCACGGTTAAATCCTGCACACCAAAGGCTTCGCCAATCTGACCCACCAGCTTACCGCTCTGGGAAAGGCCAAGGCCAATAAGCATCGACGTCATCGCATTGCCGTCTGATTCGCTGTCCAGATTTCGACCGCGTGTAAGGTAAGACAGGGCATTTGCCTGCGGCATGGCAGGATCTGAGAACACCTGTACTTCCGGTGCATCCGCAGGTCCTGTCACACGGATACCTGCTTCGACGCCATCTTCAATGGCATCTGGATTGCGGATCGCTTCCACTTGCAGATACGGCTGCTCAGGCGGACCATTAAACAGGATCTGACCTTTTTTGATTTGCAGATCCTGACCAAATGAACGGTATGTCCCTTCTTCCAGATTGATCTCGCCGTTAATGTTTGGTCCTTTTCTATTGCTGGCCACATCCAGTTTACCTACCAGATTGGTTTTCAGACCAAAGGCTTCAAGGCGAACGTCATCACCAATATTGACCGCAATGTTAGCGTTCACCGTGATCGGGTTGCTTTCTTCCTCAGAAACAGGCTGAAGATCGTCGTTCAGGATCACCACATCACTCGAAACCTGCACCGCCGATGCTGGCAGGTTTTCCACCACAATACGCCCCCAAGGCACCGAGACATTGCCATTCACATTCACAGACTTCGGCGACGCATTCAACGTCATATCTGGGCTGACTTCCAGTGCAACCATTGGCGGCACGACGACTTTCAGGCGTTGTCCTTTCACATTCAGTGATGCCAGCCAGGCATTAAGATCTTTCCAGTCCGCCTGACCGGTAAGTACCAGATCGCCATCCGGCGTTTTGATATCACCATTGATGCGACCATTGGTGCCATTTAACAACGCCGTTATCTGACCTTCCCTCACCTCCACAGGCGCAGCAAGGCTCTGGAGTCGAAGGCCGCTTAGCTCAATACTGCCGTTGGCGGTTGGCGCATCCAAGTCGCCATTGAGGATAACCTTACCATTCAGCATTCCCGCCAGTGTGGTGTCTTCACCCAAAGCCGGAGCAAGAATGTCGAGGTCGATATTATCAATGCCGAAGGTGCTCTTGAGGGTGCGTTTCTTGCTCTCCAAATCCCCCATTACCGCGTTGAGCGACACTTTACCGTTGTCAGTCAATGCCAGCAGCACATCTGCGTTCAGGGTGTTATTAGCCAGCGTCGCATCAATGTTCACAGCATCCCAACCAATGGTCAGCGGCGCATCCAACTGTTCCGTCACCTTCCCTTTTGACAAATCTACCGATGCTTTCAGGTTTGGCAGTGTGTTTGGCATCCACGCGACATTGGCGTTGGCATTGACCAGTCCTTCAATCGTGGTCGTCACAGGCAGGAAGGACTGCACAATATCTAGGTTGAAATCGACGATAGAAAGTTGGGCTTCGCCGCTGTCCGCCACTTTTGCGGGCTTGTCCAGACACACTTTGCTTTGTTTTTGTGTCCAGCAAAACGCGCCAATATCGACAGCACCCGATGTAAAAGCCACATCAAGAGGAATATCATTCGCGAGCTTCCAAGGTCCTACAGGCGTTGTGAGCGAAGAAGAATACAAGCTTCCCTTCCAGCCTTTTTCCCTGTCCAAACTGCCACGAACGGAGAGGTTTGCCCCCACAGGCTTTCCATCAACCTTAAGGCTCACGGTCTGATCTTTTTCATCACCAGACGCTCGCAGCGCGAGGGTTTTCACCTCTACGCCTTCTGCTTTCACGCCATTCACATCGACAATCAGACCACCACCAATGATAGGAAGTGGCGTCACAGAGCCGCGGATACTGACATCCTGCACCGTGACCAGCTCTTCCCAACGCAACGCATTGGCATTGATTTGCAGCGCCGCCTCAGGCTTTTCCAGCGTACCTGAAAGACCGATATTGCCTTGAATACTGCCGCCAGCCTGCGGCACCGAAGCAGAAAGCTTGGGAAGGTTGAGATTGAGTTTCAGCGCCAGCGCTTTATCCACCTTGCCAGACACATCAATCTGGTTTGGACCATGGCGAAGGGAAAGCCCATTGGTTTCTACCAGCAAGTCGCCTTTGCCTTTCACATCCGAGGCATTGAGTTGGCCGCTTAAATCCAGCCCCTGATCGCGGATGATGCCTTCAATATCAAGCTCTGGCAGGCGCACTAACCAACCGCCTTGCTCCGTCAGTTCACCGCTGTTTTGCACCTCACCAGATAGCTTTCCTTCTGCTTCCGGCCACTGCAGCCCTGGCTGAATATCGGAAAATGCCAGTCGGGTTTGCCATTTCACCTGCTTAGACCAATCGACACTTGCCCAACCATCAATGCCACCACCGAGGGTTTTCAGCGAGATATCCCCCAGCATCACTTTGCCGAGATCCCCCGTTAACTTGGTCGACAAGTCGATAGTAGGAATCACTTCACCGGACGCTTGGGTTTTGACCGATGCACTGTATTTTTTCAGGCTACCGCTGGCGTTAATCGCCGTGGAAGCCAATGTGTATTCGGCTTTAGTGTCAATCGGCCACTGCAGGTTCTTACTGGTCAGCAGCACATTAAAAGGCAGGTTGGGATCAAGCACATCCAACTTGCCGGAAAGCACGGCTTGCAGCACGCCTTTCAGATTCGCATTAAGCGCCAAATCGCGAAGGTCACCATTTGCATCCAGCGTCAGTGAGTGTCCCTGCAATGGCTCCATCCGAACATTGGCCTTGGCAGCAAGGTTCAGCGGATAGTTATCTTGCAGCGTGATATCGCCATTGAGCGTCACTTTACCCTGCTCAGCATCAAGACGGACTTCATCCAAAGCAATGTCATAACCGCCCGCTTTGCCTTTGACAAAGAACTCGTGAATCACCTGTTTTTGCGGTAACAGGAGCTCTGCATCTTTCAGTGCAAAGCCTTCAATCACCACATTCAGCGGAATATTCACGGCGGGCAGTTCAATCGGTGCATAACTGCTTGGAGACGGAGCAGGGTCAGACGGCTTTTCTTCACTCTGGGCAAGCTCGACCTTGATGCCTTTCCATTCGGTAGGCTTTAACGTCAGCGTGTTGCCCTGCATCTGGGCAGCGGTGGTCAGACTGTCCCAATGCACCTTGGTGCCGAGAATATCGAGAGAAATATCCGAGAGAGCGACGCCGTTGAGAAAGAGTGGGATTGGCGTTTTAATTTCCGTCAGGGGCTCTGAAGGCGGCGATTCCGGTGATGGCTCAGTTTCTCCTACCACCACCTCAATGCCGTCACCCGTCAGTGACTCCACGCACAGCGCAGGACCACTCAGACATCGGCTGTTGATATCAAGGGAAAGAGATTTACCCGACAACGAGAAGCCTTCCATGTTGAAAGCCACACCTTCCAGTGCAAAGCCATTCAGCAGCGCACCGCTGCTTTTTTCTATGGTTAACTCAGGCAGGGCTTTTTGAGCACCCCAAACCGCGAGTTTCACACCCGCGGGGGTCAGCAACACCGCAAAGACACCGGCGACGACCAGAACCAACAACAATACGATGGCGATAACGAATCGCTTGATCCAACGCATCATAGTTCTGGTCCAAGGCTAAAGTGGATCATGAAATCATCGTCTTTATTTTCAAAGCCATGGGCAATATCAAATCGGATAGGACCTACCGGCGACTCCCACCTGACACCGACACCTGCTGAGGTTTTCCATTCCGGGTCGCTGCTCGTCCAGGCATCACCGCCGTCGACAAACAGTGCGGCCCACCAGTTGCCCGTCACGCGGTAGTTATACTCCAACGAACCTGTCGTCATATATGCACCGCCTTCGAGCTTGCCTTCGCTATCGCGTGGGGATATCGATTCATAGCTATAGCCACGAATGCTGTTATCACCACCCGCGAAGAAGCGAAGCGATGGCGGCACGCGCTCAAATTCACTGGTAAAAATACCGCCTGCATTCACGCGAGTCAGGAAACGGTTATCGCTGTTCAGACTACGAATCCAGGCCGTCTGCCCCACCACGCGGAAGATACTGATGTCTGACAATAGTGCAGGGTCGCCCGCCTCAAAGGTGATCGACTGTTTGTCTCCCCAATACGGCATCGCCCCGCCACGACTGCGCACACGGGAAAAGTTAATGCCCGGCAGGATCAGATTTGAAATGTTCGAGACGCTGCCCTGAGTGTAATCAGAGTAGAGCCAGCGGAGATAGAGCGCGCGTTGCCAGCCAGTGTCGTACTTCCAGTGACGGGAAATTGAGGACGTCAGCTCCAAACTTTCGGTGTCGTTGTTATCGAGATTCTCCAGACCCACCTGCACTTGATAGTACTCACGCTGGACGTCTTCAAGCGGGATCTTATAGGTAGATTCCAGCGTCTGTTTTGGCTGAGAGACATACAAGTCGGTATTCAGGCTATGTCCACGGCTGTTAAACCAAGGCTTTTTCCACCCGATTTTGACCCGAGGCCCTACATCAGTGGAATAGCCAATACCGGTTTCAAATTGGTTGCGCGGTGCAGGTTCTAGGTTGACGGAAATTGGCACCCTATCATCACGAAGATCATCGAGCCCTGCTTCAACAAGCACAGAAGAAAACCAGCCCGTGTTCGAAAGCGACTGGTTAAACGCCCCTAAATCTGACACCAGATACGGGTCGCCCTCTTTGAAGGTCAGCATACTGTCGAGCCGCTCTTCATTGATCTGGCTGTTATGATAAATCACCGAGCCAAAGTGATAACGCATACCACTGCTGAAGTGCAGGCGAATAAAGGCTTGATGGCGACCAGGTGCCACTTCCAAACGGGAAAGGGTGTATTCGGCATCGAAGTAACCGCGACGCACTGCAAGGCTTTGAATCGACGATTTCAGGGCATCGTATTGCCCCTGATTAAGCACGTCGCCTACTTTCGGCGCGGTTTTCAGAAGATCGGTAAATGCCTCATCGGTTTTTGCATCACCCGTCAGCTCAATATCCACTTGTGCGATGCGCACAGGCTCACCAGGCGTAATATCCAGCACCACCGTGGCATCATCAATGGACTCTTTGTCCTCGACTTTATAAGCAATCGTAGGGTTGTAATATCCCAGCGCCTGCAGCGCTTTTGCCACCTCATCAGAGACGCGGGACTGAAAACGGAACGTCAGCCGGCGTTCGCTGGCAGGGATAGCGTCGAGGTATATGGAGACATTCTGCTCAAGGGCATCGTCCAACCCTTTGATATCGAAGTCCACTTCGGCGATTGCTACCCCAGGAACCCATGTTGTTGCGACGACAACCCAAGGTATTAATCGTTTCTTAATCATCAACCGTATGCTTTTCTCTCACCCTGAGAGCCTGTTTAAAATAAGATTAGTGACAGTATGACCGTCCATGTACTCGGTTGTTCTGTTGCAAATATGCATCAATGCAAGGAAAAATGTCCTCAACGATTCATATGAGGATGCGGCAGAATCATCTTATGCGTGCAGCTTGAGCCGATTCGAGCAGCAATGAAAGAATAAGCTCATTGCGCCGTTCTTGTGTTTTCCAGCCTGTATGGTTCCATCGTGGATACCCGACAGAAAGACAGGCGCAATCCAGACACGACAAGGAGTCGATATATGCTTATCAACCACAAGCAACTCTCCATCACCGCTGATCAGGCGTTGCCAGATCGACTCGACGAAATTATTCCGTCAGAACCGCATGCCGTCAATGGCTCACTGTTGAGTAAAGAGGTACCCGCCGGACAATCACAAATTCTCCTAGGCATGGGCTGTTTTTGGGGCGCAGAGCGCCTGTTCTGGAAACTTGATGGCGTAACATCTACCTCAGTCGGCTACAGCGGCGGCTTCACCGTCAATCCGACCTATAGAGACGTATGCAGTGCACAGACAGGCCACACCGAAGTGGTGCAAGTGGTGTTCGATCCTGCGCGTATTTCTCTGGAGGAAATTCTGACACAATTTTGGCAGAGTCACGATCCAACGCAAGGTATGCGTCAGGGAAATGACAAGGGTACCCAGTACCGTTCGGCTATCTACTATTTCGATGACGATCAGAAAGCGGCAGCAATAGCCAGCCGCGATGCATACCAAGCCGCATTGAACGCGGAAGGCAAAGCTGAAATCACGACAGAGATTGCTCCAGCAGGCCCGTACTACTTTGCTGAAACCTATCACCAGCAGTACTTGGAGAAAAATCCAAACGGCTATTGTGGTATTGGTGGTACCGGGGTTTGTCTGCCACCGTGGGAAAGATAACCCCTGAAAAGCAAAACGCCCGTCATACGACGGGCGTTTTTCTATGTTCGTAAAGTCTTATCAGGCAGCCGCTGCCATCGCTTTGATTTCGTTGTTGACTTCGGTCATCACCGCCAGCGCGCGTTTATCTTTGTTGTGCGGCGGTAACAGCCTGCCTCGGTCAAACTCAAAGGCGCCTACGCCATCGATATATACTCTTCCGCGGAAAAAGCCTTTTACATAGCGGGCAACCTGACGAGGACGGTATTGATGAAATATACGTAACATTGATGAACTCCTTCCATGCCAATGATAAAAGACCTGCATTGCACGCCATTCCGTTCAGGATTGGCTGACATTTGTACGATGCAATCTAAATGCCAAGTGTTCGGGGCAGTGGCCATAACAACTTTGACAACACAATGGACTCAGGTTTCCCCCACCGAACTAAGCGTAGACAAAAATTCTCACATGGCAAATATACGACACAGCGTCTTAAAAAAGATTCAAAGAGATAGCGATCCAATGTCGAAATTTGAGTGGTAAGGCCAGTTATTGATTCGGGCTCACATCCTGTATCGGCTATATTGATTAACGTAGCCTTAAAACTGAACAAATTCAGTGGGCTTACGCATAAAAACTAAATATCAATGAACAGGAAACAATCTCTCATGCGTCGTATTAAAACTCTGGCCTTGGCGACTGCTCTCATCTCCACCTTTGCCTCGGCTCACAACCTCTCAAACGGTCAGGCGCTGCCTTCGGTCTCCGTTGAAAAACATGGCGAACTCACCCTGAATGGCGACAGTGTCAATTATCAGACTTGGAACAGCGCCGATCTCACAGGTAAAGTCCGCATCA
The DNA here is from genome assembly GCF_000973155.1 of Grimontia sp. AD028. NCBI lineage: Bacteria > Pseudomonadati > Pseudomonadota > Gammaproteobacteria > Vibrionales > Vibrionaceae > Grimontia > Grimontia sp. AD028. The sequence continues at coordinate 41,079 of NZ_LASY01000014.1, forward strand.
TTCAGGCGATAGCTGGCCGAAGCAGCTCCAAGGAAATGAATGCTCCTTTGATTGAAGCAATCAAAGCGGCTGATTTTCCTAGAGAACAATACCAAACCACCACCATCATCAACCAAGATGATGCCATCTGGGGAACCGGTGGTTTTGTGAAATCTTCAGCAGAAGACAGCAAAAAAGAATTCAGCTGGTCATCCATTGTGTTGGATAAAAACGGTGCTGTTGCTGGCGCATGGAGACTTCAGGACGAGAGCTCAGCCATCGTGCTGCTAGATGCCGAAGGCACCGTTCGCTTTGTTAAAGAAGGTGCTCTGAATGAGGCTGAGATCACTCAAGTGATTGATTTAGTGAATAAGCTCATGAAGTGATCTTGCTCACTGCCTGAAATGAAAAAACCCGCTCAAAGCGGGTTTTTTTAATGTTTCGCGGAAATTAGCCGATAAACTGAGAAAGATAGAGCAGCGTGGCAATATAAAACACGACAAGCAGGATATTGACTGAATTCAACTTGAACTTCTTCACAGCAATCATTCCTCCTTTCGCTTCCATAACATGGATAAATGTTAACAAATTTAATTTAATTTTAACATAGTTGATTGCACACGATTTGCGCCAAACCATCGCGAAAACATTACCTTAACGTGTTCAAAGCGGGAATAGCATGGCCGAACCAAACAAACCAGTCGTGATTGACGCCGAGAGTGTCGAAAAAGAGAACCCGAAGCGTGGCGAAAAGTCACAAAGCCAGCAGGAGAGCCACATTAAATCCAGTCAGCATCGTCTGGCCGCCATTGCTGCTGCTCACCACATTGATGCAAAGCTGCACGATATTGAACACGACACCCTGACTACCCGAGCTGCTTTCCGCCAGCTTGAGATCAAACAGAAACAGCAAGAGAACCTCGAGCAAATCATCAAGATCTGTAACGATCTTTGTCGCGATGAAACAGCGAGCTCACCCGATCCGGACTGGCTGTACCGTTTCTTTGAAATGGCAAAAACCATCTATGGCGATGGCATGCAAAACCTGTGGGCACGGATCCTGAAACAGGAAATCATTAAACCCGGCAGCACTTCGCTGAAGGCCCTGTCATTGCTGGAAACCATGACACAACGCGAAGCACAAGCTCTTCAACGTGCTTGCGCATTAGCCTGTACCTTCGGCGGCGATGGCAGCAACAAGCTGATTACGGGGTTTAGAAAACCGGAAGATGGCATGAAGCGCTATTTCAAACCGGACATTGCCGAGCGTTTGGCGCTGGGAAATTTCAAATTGCCATTCACCGACCTGATGCTATTGATGGATTTGGGACTCATATTGAGAACCGAATTGGAATCTGGCCTGCTTGAGCCGCCTGCTTCCTTCCCGCTGATGGGACAAAACAAAACCTTTATGCTCACGCCACTGAAAAAAGGCATTCGGATTTACTACTATCGCTTCAGCCCAACAGGTAATGAGCTCGCAAAACTCGTGGGTCAAAAAGCGCATCCTGAATATCTCGATGCCCTGATGGCGCTGCTTTCGAAAGCATTTGTGGTAGAGAGCGATGTAGGCTCCACCGTCAACGAGAAAGCTTAATCTCCACCCTATTTGGGGGATGAAGCACTGAAAGGCTAAAAACAAAAACGGCCGGGAAGTCCCAGCCGTTTTTCATTTTTTAGCAACTATCAGAGTCAGCCGATAATGCCTGCCTGGCGCAGTGATGCAATGCACTGATCCACCAAAGCTTCAACCGAATGCTCGTCAGTATGAAGATGCACTTCCGGTGCTTCCGGTGCTTCATAGGCAGAGCTGATACCGGTGAAGGCTTTGATTTCGCCCGCACGGGCTTTTTTGTAGAGGCCTTTCGGGTCGCGTGATTCACACACTTCCAAAGGCGTATCGACAAAGACTTCCAAGAACTCACCTTCAGGCAGAAGTTCACGCACTAATTGGCGCTCTTCGCGGAACGGAGAGATAAACGCGGAGAAGACAATCAAACCCGCATCTGTCATCAGTTTCGCGACTTCACCCACACGGCGGATGTTCTCGCGGCGGTCGTGGTCAGAAAAGCCCAGATCACGGCAAAGACCGTGACGCACGTTGTCACCATCAAGCAGGTAGGTGTGGTAACCCATCTGTGCCAGTTTGCTTTCCAGCGCGCCAGCTACGGTGGATTTGCCAGAGCCTGAAAGGCCAGTAAACCAAAGCAGCGCCGGACGCTGTTTTTTCTGTTCTGCGCGGTATTGTTTGTCGATAACGTGTTTATGCCAAACGACGTTTTCATCCGGATGCGGCGTATCCGCTGCACTCATAACTCAATCCTTTGTTGACCTCATCTCAGGCTCTATTGGCCTTTGAGGTGATTAAAATGGAAAAAACAGAGGGATAAGACCCAACACCAATGCGGAGTACACCAACGACAACGGCAATCCAATCCGCAGGTAATCCGTTAACTGATAATTACCCACACTGTAGACCAGAAGGTTAGTCTGGTAACCATATGGCGAAATAAAGCTCGCACTGGCACCAAACAAGACTGCCATAATAAACGGCATTGGATCTACGCCATATCCGAGAGCGAGGCTATATCCGATCGGAAATGACAGTGCCGCTGCGGCATTGTTGGTCACAAGCTCCGTTAACACCAGCGTTAGCAAATAGGTTGCAATCAGCGCGCCATAAACGCCCCAGCCGTTAAACCAGTAGATAAACAGCTCGCCCATTTGCTCAGAAAGCCCAGATTGGATCATCAACTGCGCAAGACTTAGCGCACTACCGACAATCACCACGATCTCAACCGGGAAGCGGCGTTTCAGCTCCACCAGATTCACCACACCTGTCAGCAACAGCACTGTCAGATAGGCAGCCAAACCATTCAGCAGTGGCATCCACTCCATTAAAGCGGAACCAATTACTGCAGCAAAACCTGCCAGTACCCAAGTGCTCATTTTGCTATCGAGGCGCGCGCTGGAGTCCAAACCATTCACCAGCACGAATTCGCGCTGCATGCGTTGTTGCTCTTTCGCAAATCCTTTACCAGGGACAATCACCAAAGTGTCACCGGCAAGCAGGGTAATATTGCCTAAACCGCCTTCGAGCTTTTCATGACCGCGGCGGATAGCGACCACAACCGCATCAAAGTTTTCACGGAATTTGGCCTCTTTCAGCGTCTTACCGAGAATCGATGCACTATGGCTCACTACCACTTCAAGAAGATTCTGTCCGTTGATGTGATGCTGACCAAACAGCACTAAACCTTCGATTTCCTGTAAGGTCGCCACGCTCTCCACATCGCCACAGAACTGAAGCTTGTCCCCTTCGCGCATCACAGTATCCGGGCAAACCGGGGCGATAAGCTCACCATCGCGTACGATTTCCGCAAGATACAAACGCCGAAGCGCACGCAACCCATTTTCAGACACGGTTTTACCCGCTAATGGCGAGCCCCTTTTGACTTCTGCTTCCAGTACATATGGCAAATCGTCATCACTGTCGTCGTCATAGTTAGGAAGGAGATAACAAAACGGGATCAACACCAGAAGACCGCCAGCCAACACAGCAAGGCCAATCGTCGATGGCGCAAAGAAGCTCAGTGTAGGCAGACCAGCACTTTCCACAAAGCTGTTAATGATGAGGTTTGTCGAGGTGCCAATCAGGGTAAGGGTGCCACCAAGGATGGCTGCGTAAGAAAGAGGAATCAGCAGTCGTGATGGCGCATGACGACGGTTACGCTTCACCGCACCAATCAGGGAAACCACGACAGCAGTGTTGTTGGTAAAAGAGCTTAGAAACGCGGTCGACACGCCTAACTTAGCGACGACGGTTCCTAAACGGCCGCTGGCAAGTTGCCCGCTGACCCAGCTGACCAAACGTGTTTTTTCCAGTGCCGCAGAGGCAAGGATGAGGAGTACCAGCGTTAACAGGGAACTGTTGGTGAAGTTCCCTGCCATCGCTTCCACCGATACCAGTCCGGATTGAAATGCAACGAAAGCTACGCCTGCGAAAAGCACGGCAGGTTTGATTTTGGTAAACACCAAACCTGCCACAATCGCCAGCAGCAATCCCAACACCAGAGACTGATCCCAGCTCATTGAAATTACCCCAACAGCTTACTGATGTCGCGTGCATTCCAGTGTGGGAAGTGCTTGCGGATCAGCGCGTTGAGTTCTACCTCAAACGCAGAGATGTCAGTACCTGAAGTTTGGGCAACATTGTCTTCGAGCAGCTCGCTGATCATACCTGCACCCACGGTCACGTTGGTCAGGCGATCAATCAGGATGAAGCCACCGGTGTCGGCACAATCAGTGTAAACGTCGAGCGGCACGGACTCAGTCAGTTCAACCTCACATTCAGCGATGCCGTTCAGTGGCAGGCTGTCAGTGTCGAACGTTTCCAGTGAGTTAATGTCCACCTGATGGCGGATTTTGCTCACGGCACCCACGGTTTTCTTGCCCGCGACTTTGACATCATACTGACGGCCCACTTCCAGCGGTTGCTCAGCCATCCAAACAATGCGCGCGGCCAGTTTGTTGGTCGCTTGCTGGGTATCAGCAGCCGGCACAATCAAATCACCGCGGCTGATGTCGATTTCATCAGTCAGGGTAATGGTCACTGCCTGACCTGCGTGTGCGTAATCCAGGTCGCCATCAAAAGTTACGATACGCGCAACTGTCGAAGTTTTACCAGATGGCAGCACTTTGATTTCATCACCTGGGCGTACTTCACCACCGGAGATGGTGCCGGAGAAACCACGGAAGTCGAGGTTTGGACGGTTCACGTACTGCACTGGGAAACGGAATGCACCGTTATCTTTCTCCGCAGTCACGTTTACGTCTTCCAGCAAGGTCAGCAGGGTATCGCCGTCATACCAAGGGGTGCTTGGGCTGCGGTCTACCACGTTGTCGCCTTCCAGCGCTGACAGTGGCACCAGTTTGATATCGATGTCCGCATTCAGCTTCTCAGCAAACGCCAGGTAATCATCACGGATGCTTTCAAAACGTGCCTGATCGAAATCCACCAGATCCATTTTGTTCACCGCAACCACAAAGTGGCGGATGCCCAGCGAGCTCGCGATAAACGAGTGACGGCGGGTTTGATCCAATACGCCTTTACGTGCATCAATCAGGATAACCGCCAGATCACAGGTCGACGCACCGGTCGCCATGTTACGGGTGTACTGCTCATGTCCCGGAGTATCCGCGATGATGAACTTACGTTTTTTGGTCGAGAAGTAGCGATATGCCACGTCGATGGTGATGCCCTGCTCGCGCTCAGCGGCCAAACCATCTACCAACAGCGCCAGGTCCGGTTTTTCACCTGTGGTGCCCACTTTCTGGCTGTCTGCGTGGATCGCTGCCAACTGATCTTCATAAATTTGCTTAGAGTCATGCAGCAGGCGGCCGATCAGCGTACTTTTGCCGTCATCCACCGAGCCACAAGTCAGAAAACGCAGCAGGGATTTGTTCTGATGTTGGTCCAGATAGGCCTCGATGCCCAGCTCGGCCACTTGTTGTTCAATAGCACTATTCATGTTTAATCCCTTAGAAGTATCCCTGACGTTTCTTCAATTCCATGGAGGCGGACTGATCGTGGTCGATCGCACGTCCCTGACGCTCACTCGAGGTCGCCACCAGCATCTCTTCAATAATCCCTGTCAGGGTGTTGGCTTCCGACTCCACAGCACCGGTCAGTGGGTAACAACCCAGGGTGCGGAAACGGACGCTCTTGTGTTCAATTTCCTCGCCTTCCTGCAGCTTCATACGGTCGTCATCAACCATGATCAGCATGCCGTCACGCTCAACCACTGGGCGCACGTCAGACAGGTACAGCGGCACGATATCGATGCCTTCGAGGTAGATGTATTGCCAGATATCCAGCTCGGTCCAGTTCGACAGCGGGAATACGCGGATGCTTTCGCCTTTGTTCACCTGACCGTTGTAGGTGTGCCACAGCTCAGGACGCTGGTTCTTTGGATCCCAGACGTGGTTCTTGTCGCGGAAGCTGTAAACACGCTCTTTCGCGCGGCTTTTCTCTTCGTCACGACGCGCACCGCCGAATGCTGCATCAAAACCGTATTTGTTAAGCGCCTGCTTCAAACCCTGGGTTTTCATGATGTCGGTGTGCTTGGAAGAACCATGGTCAAACGGATTGATGCCCGCTGCCAGACCTTCTGGGTTTTTGTGTACCAGAAGTTCGAAGCCATATTTCTTCGCCGTTTCATCGCGGAACTTGATCATTTCCTTGAACTTCCAGTCAGTGTCGACGTGCAGAAGAGGGAAAGGGATCTTGCCCGGATAGAAGGCTTTACGAGCCAGGTGAAGCATCACGGAACTGTCTTTACCGATGGAGTACATCATCACCGGGTTATCGAATTCCGCCGCCACTTCACGAATGATGTGGATACTTTCTGCCTCAAGCTGTTTGAGGTGGGTAAGAGTTTTGGCTTCCATTCTATGTTGTTTCCTTAGCCTAAATTAACCACGGACGGTGCACGAACATCACCTACCGCTTCGAATGATTGCTTTCCGTACCAGTTCAACTGGTCTGAGAGCTGCACCACTTCGCCGACGACGATCAATGCAGGGGAACCTACACCTTCCGCCAGCGACTCCAGCTCGTTGAGTTTGCCTTTATAGATTTTTTGATTGGTACGCGTGCCGTTTTCTATGATTGCGACCGGAGTCTCCGGGTCACGTCCATGCTGAATTAATTGCTGCTGAATATGGGCGCTTTTCATCAGACCCATGTAAATCACCAGCGTCTGGCGACCACGCGCAAGTGTCGCCCAGCGGAAACTGTCATCTTCTTTCTTGAGGTGTCCGGTAATGAACATCGCTGTTTGTGCATAATCGCGGTGTGTCAGCGGAATACCGGCATAAGCGGTTGCACCTGCTGCGGCAGTAATGCCCGGAACCACCTGAAACGGAACGCCCGCTTCCTGCAGCACTTGTAGCTCTTCACCGCCACGGCCAAACATGAAGGGGTCGCCGCCTTTCAGACGCACCACGCGGTGTCCCTTCTGCGCATACTTCACCAACATGGCGTTGGTTTCTTCCTGCGATACGCTGTGATAGCTCGCTCGCTTACCGACACAAATAAGTTCGGCATCACGACGACAAAGCTCCATGATTTCGTCAGAGACCAGATAGTCATAAAGCACCACGTCAGCTTGCTGCATCAGTTGCAGCGCGCGCAGGGTCAGAAGGCCCGGGTCACCCGGACCAGCGCCGATCAGCGCCACTTCACCTTGCAAGGAAACGCCGTCAGTCAGTCGCTCAAGCTCTGCTTTGGCACCCTCTTCGTCACCTGAAGCAACCAGTGAGGAAAAGCGGCCATCAAACGCCATTTCCCAGAATTTACGGCGACCGTTCAGGGTCGAGATTTTCTGTTTTAAGGTGTCGCGGAAATCGCCAGCCAGTTTAGCCATGCGGCCAACGTGCGACGGGATCAGGGTTTCGAGCTTCTCTCGGATGAGTCTTGCTAAAACCGGTGATTTACCGGCAGAAGAAATCGCAATCACGATCGGGCTGCGATCAACAATAGAGGGAACGATAAAGCTGCATTTCGGGGTGTCATCCACCACATTTGCCAGCACGCGACGTTTGTCGGCAGCTTTAGAAACCAGCTCATTCACCAGCGGGTTATCAGTCGCGGCAATCACCAGAAACACGTTATCGAGGTGCTCCGGTTTAAAACCTTCTTTCAGCCACACCAGCTCGCCATTTTCAGCCGCTTCAATAACTTCGTGATCTGCTTCAGGCGCCACGATGGTGACAGACGCCCCGGCTTTCATCAGCATGCGCGTTTTGCGCCATGCGACTTCACCGCCGCCAACGACCAAACAAGCACGTCCTTCAAGCTTTGCGAAAATTGGCAAGTAATCCATAGTGTCAGCCCTTTCAATCCATTGAGGCCACTATAGAGAGTTGATGTTATTACTTGAAATTCTAAAAATTCATTTTTTATAACGTTATGGCTATTAGACCTTCACTCTCATAGCGACTAAATTTTCTCCAACCGCTGCGAAGCCGCGCCAGCACTGCATTCGATTACATATCACTTAATCAAGTCATAGATCACAGTTAGAGATGAAATGTAACTATTCCTAGTCGTCGATATGCAAAATACAGGCACATTTCTGTCCTTGGGAGATAATCATGACTCTTTCAGCCCGTCCGCTTTCTATCGCTGTACTGACCGGTATGCTTACCATGGCAGGCCCAGCAATGGCGGACACCATTAAACTGCGCATCATCGAGACTACCGACATTCACACCAATGTGATGGATTACGACTACTACAAGGACAAGCCGAGTGAAAAAATCGGTCTGGTGCGCACTGCAACGCTCGTGAAGGCTGCACAAGAAGAGGTCGAAAACAGCGTATTGGTCGATAATGGTGACCTAATACAGGGCAGCCCGATGGGTGACTACATGGCTGCGAAAGGTATCGAGAAAGGCGAAGTTCACCCTGTCTACAAGGCAATGAACCTGCTGGACTACGATGTAGGTAACATCGGTAACCACGAATTCAACTACGGACTCGACTTCCTCGACCGCTCGCTGGAAGGCGCGAAATTCCCGTATATCTCCGCCAACGTGATTGATGCCAACACCGGTAAGCACTACTTCAATCCTTACATCATCAAAGAGCACACCTTCAAAGACACCGACGGCAACGCTCATCTGGTGAAAGTCGGTTATATCGGTTTTGTACCGCCGCAAATCATGGTTTGGGACAAGAAGAACCTTGAAGGCAAGGTGATTGCTGAAGACATCAAAGCCAGCGCGGAAAAGCTGGTACCTGAGATGAAAGCCAAAGGCGCAGACGTGATTGTGGCTGTGCCGCACTCTGGCCTGTCGCAAGACGAATATAAAGCCATGGCGGAAAACTCGGTGTACTACCTTGCCGACGTTGACGGTATTGATGCCATCGCCTTCGGCCACTCCCACGCGGTGTTTCCAGGCAAAGGCTTTGACAACATCAAAGGCGTCGATAACCAAAAAGGCACCATCAAAGGTGTTGCTGCTGTGATGCCAGGTCGTTGGGGCAGCCATGTCGGTATCATGGATCTACAACTCGACAAGCAAGGTGATGAGTGGGTTGTGACTCCGGTACAAAGCGAATCACGCCCTATCTTTGACGGCAAATCACTGGCTGACGCTGACGTTGAAATGCGTAAAGTGTTAGAGCATGACCACAAAGGCACTCGCGATTTCGTCAACCAGCCTATCGGTAAAGCTAACGATGTGATGTACAGCTTCCTCTCGCTGGTGCAGGACGACCCAACGGTACAAATTGTTAACCTGGCGCAGAAAGATTACGTCGAGCGTTTCATTCAGGGTGACCCGGATCTGGACGGTATTCCTGTGCTATCAGCAGCAGCGCCTTTTAAAGCCGGTGGCCGTAAGAATGACCCGGCGAATTTCACCGAAGTGGAAGCAGGCGAACTGACGTTCCGAAATGCAGCGGATCTCTACCTCTATCCAAACACGCTGGTGACACTGAAAGTGACCGGTAAAGAAGTGAAAGAGTGGCTGGAGTGCAGCGCGGGTCAGTTTAACCAAATCGACCCTCAATCCAGCGCCCAGCAATCACTCATCAACTGGGATGGATTCCGCACCTACAACTTCGACGTGATTGATGGCGTGAACTACCAAGTCGATATCACCCAGCCAGCGCGTTATGACGGTGACTGCAACCTGGTCAACGCGGATGCTGAGCGTATCCAGAACCTGACCTTCAACGGTAAGCCCGTTGATATGGCACAGCCATTTCTGATTGCGACCAACAATTACCGTGCGTACCTCGGTAAATTCCCTGGCACAGGTAATGACTTCATTGCCTTCGCCTCACCGGATGAAAACCGCACCGTGGTCGCCAACTACATCAGTGCAGTGACCAAAGAGAAAGGTGTTGTTACCCCAACGGCTGACAATAACTGGTCGTTTGCCCCAATCGAAACCGACGCTGATCTGAAGGTGGTGTTTGAAACCTCACCAAGTGACAAAGCCGCTGATTTTGTGAAGGCAAAGGGTCAGTACCCAATGGAGAAAGTGGGTACTGATGATGTGGGCTTTGCGCAATATCGCATTGACCTGAAGAAATAATTAACGATTGGTTAACCCAATGTTTAATTATTGAAAATCTCCAAAATTGATACAGAAAAACCGCGGCTTTGATCGCGGTTTTTTTATAAGTTATCCGGCTACCCAAAGGGAAATGGGCTATGAAAAAAGTAGCCCAAGAGATTTTTAAAAATCAGGAATAACAATAATGCAATGGATAACCCTGACCTTTGGTCAGTTGTCGACCCGGCAACTCTATGACCTATTGAGGTTGCGCACCGACGTGTTCGTCGTAGAACAAAACTGTCCGTATCCGGAGCTGGACGGCCATGACATCCATCCCGAAACCCGACACTTGCTCGGATACCGTGATGACAAAATGACAGCCTACGCCCGCATTCTGCCAGCCGGCCTCACCTATCCGGAAATGAGTATCGGACGCATTGTGACCGCCAATACCGAACGCGGAAACGGCTGTGGCAGTGAGCTGGTCAAACAAGCCATTATTCAGGCGCATGACGTGTGGCCAAAAGCGCCGATCACCATTGGTGCTCAATATCACCTGCGGGAGTTCTATCGTCGCCACGGCTTTGAAGAAATTTCAGAGCAGTATCTGGAAGACGGGATTCCGCACATCGACATGCGCCGCGTCGCAGCCTAATTGGCGGTAAACAGATGTAAAAAAGGCTGCCCAATGGCAGCCCTTTTCTGTTTTCAACAATTATTTACGGCGGGCAAAACTGCCATCTGACAGCCTGAAGAAAATCACCGACGCTCCTGACGTTTCAATCTGCAGCATGTCCAAGGTGCCTTGATCATTACGCTTAAAGCGAAGCAATTGTCCCGGCTGGATTCGGCTGAGAGGCTTATCGTCACCCTCAATCGCTGAGATGGCGTAAAGGTCTGGCAGCGGCAAATCCTGTGCACGGAAGATGTTAGACAGCGTATCACCGCCTTTCACCTCATAGTTCACCCAGTCCGTATTCACGGTTTGTGCGCCCACTGTCTGCGTGGCGATGACTTGATCACCGTCGGCATCAAAACCTTCATCGTTGCTGGCTTCCTGCTGCCCAACCGCAAGTGGCACTGGCACACGCTCTCCGGCTGTATTCGTTTCAGGGGCTGTGTCATCGCTTGATGGCCAAAACAAAAGCATCACCAACAACGCGCCCAACACTGAAATCGCCGTGCGATGCAGTTTTGGCAAGGATTGCCAGTAAGGTTGAACACGTTCAACCAGCGGGCTCAGCGAGGCCTTCGCTTTTTCTAATGCGCTTTTGATTGCCTCGCCCAGGGGCGGCGTGGCGGATGCTGTTCCTTTTTCGCGCTTTCCTTTCAAGGTCATTACCTCTTTCAAGATCCTCATTGTCCAGTATCTCAACGAATTCAATCACCTTGAATACTAGATCTGCAATATCAGCAAAATGTCAGCCAGTCGGCTTAACCTGAACAATTGTCTGACATTTGTACTTTCAAAGAATTCCGTCTGAATTACAACCTTGCGACTGTAAACCGATTTGTCCCAGATAGCTTGAAACTGTTATCCTTGCCCACTTTAAACCCGCAAATAAAGAGAGACGACATGTCTGATGTAAAACTGGAAACCGTAGAGCAGAAAGCTAGCTACGGCATCGGTCTGCAAATGGGTCAGCAACTGGCTGGTTCTGGTCTGGAAGGTCTGAACGTAGATGCAATCGCGAAAGGTATCGCAACCGCTCTGGCGGGTAACATGCCTGAGATTGAGATCGACGAGATCAACAACGCACTGCGTGAACTGCACACCCAAGCAGAAGAAGTTCGCCAAGCAGCAGCAAAAGAAGCAGCAGCAGAAGGCGAAGCTTTCCTGGCTGAGAACGCAAAGCGTGACGAAGTGACCGTGACCGAATCTGGCCTGCAGTACGAAGTACTGGTTGAAGGTAACGGCGAAATCCCAACTTCTGACAAGCAAGTACGCGTTCACTACCACGGTACCCTGACTGACGGCACCAAGTTCGACAGCTCTGTAGAGCGCGGCCAGCCAGCTGAATTCCCAGTGACCGGCGTGATCAAAGGTTGGGTTGAAGCCCTGCAAATGATGCCTGTAGGTTCTAAGTGGAAACTGTACATCCCACAAGATCTGGCATACGGCGAGCGCGGTGCGGGTGCAGCGATCCCTCCTTTCGCAGCACTGGTATTCGAAGTAGAACTGCTGGATATCCTGTAAGTTTTGCGAAAAAAAAAGCCAGCATTCATGCTGGCTTTTTTTGTGCCTGTTGTGCGGCCTTATCCCGCCGCTTCACGATGCTCATCGTCATTGTCAGGATGCTCTTCTGCCATCCAGGGCAAGTGGTGCTGGAAGTGATCAGACAGGAAATCCACAAACAATCTGACCTTAGCTGACAGGTTTCGGTTAAACGGATACACCGCCCAGACTGCAGAATCTGGCGCTTGGTAATCTGACAACACTTCCACCAGCTCACCACTCTGAATTTTCTGGTTCACGTAGTAATCCGGCAACTGGGCCAGCCCCAATCCACGAAGTGTTGCATCCAACACAGCACTGCCACTGTTTCCATGCCAGCGTCCATGCGGCTTGATGTTGACTGCATTGCCACCATCCTGAAACGTCCAGATATCTACCAGCCCGACCAAGCAATTGTGATTCTGCAGATCTTCTAAATTGGCAGGTGCGCCGAACTCCTTGAGGTAGGCAGGCGAAGCACAAACGAAAAGTTTTCGCGGCGCGAGCTTTTTCGCCATCAGGGTACTGTCTTTCAGATCCCCAGTGCGAATCGCCAGGTCATAACCGTCATGCACCAAATCCACCACGTCATTGGTGAAATGGAACTCCACACTGAGCTTAGGGTGCACCTCAATGAAATCATTCGCGAGCGGCGCAATGAACTTCTCACCAAACACCGACGGTGCCGTGATCTTCAATGTGCCGACCGGTTCGGTCTGCATTTGGGTGACCAATGCTTCCACCTCAGCGAATTTCTCAATGAGATCGTTACATTGCTCAAAGTACATTTTGCCGACTTCAGTCAGCGTGATTTGTCGTGTTGTACGGTAAAGCAAACGGGTACTCAGCCGACATTCCAGTGCATCGATACGACGACTGACATGGGAAGTCGACACGCCCAGCTTGCGTGCGGCGGCGGTAAAACTGCCACTGTTGACAACTTCAACAAATTCTTCAACACCACTCCAACGGTTCATCTTTGCCCCACTGAAAAGAAGTTTATTGATGGCTGCAACAATAAAACCCGCCCCTTGACGGTCTGATTGTTATCCTAATGTTAACCCATAATGTGTAGTGCTCTGCCCACCTCCTACTAAGGTATGAGTATTATCAGAATAAAGTAGTATGAGTATCCTTAAAAAAACCAAGGAAATCAGTTTCATATGCGCGATATTGTATATATTGCAAGCCACTAGCATCAGTGCTGAAACAGTTCCGGAACCCAGTGATTACCGTACAGAGAATTATCGGTCAGCTGTTCCTGCAGCATTAACCGGCGGTCAGGTTATCGAGTCTGCCGAACAGCTGGTTGCCTTTATCAAAACGCGACATCCTGTACTGATTGATGTCTACCCCGCTCCGAACAAACCCGACAACCTTTCACCCGATACGCTTTGGATTGAGCCTTCGCGCGAGACCTTGCCGAATGCCCTATGGCTTGCCAACGTCGGTCACGGGATTGCACCGGACTCCCTTATCCAACTGCTGAAAAACCAACTGCCTGATGACGCCCCCGTAGTGGTGTTTTGCGAGCCCAATTGCTGGCATTCGTGGAATGCAGGAAAACGGGCAATTGAGCTGGGAGCTAAAGAAGTCTATTGGTACCGAGCGGGTGTGAAAGGCTGGAAAGAGGCAGGTTATGCGCTCGAAACGCAGTATCCGGTAAGACCATGAATCGTCTGCTGGTCATGCTTTTTCTAATGCTTCCATTCTCCGTGCAAGCATCGTTGGAACTTGCGTTTAGTGAAGTCGCCCCCGGTGTTTTCATGCATCAGGGCAAACTTGCGGATCTGTTTACCGTCGACAGCGATCCGGTCGCCAACATCACCTTTATTGTCGGAGACGAAGCCGTTGCTGTGATTGATACAGGCGGCAGCAAACGGGCGGGGAATGCGGTGCTTCGTGCCATAAGACAGCAAACCGATTTACCTATCGACTTTGTGATCAATACGCATGTCCATCCCGATCATCACTTCGGCAACATTGCCTTTGTCGATGAAAAGCCCGAGTTTGTCGCCCATGCCCGTTATCCCGGCGACTTTGACGCCAAATCCGGTTATTACCTGCAACGGCTGACCAACCCATGGTTTACCGGCACCACACCGATTGGGGCAACGCGGGTGATCAATGAAACCACAGAGCTTGATCTCGGCAACCGCACCTTAGTACTGACGCCCCATGAACGGGCGCACACCCGCCACGATCTCACAGTGTTCGATCGAAGCTCAGGGACGCTGATCACTGGCGATCTGCTGTTTATCGATCATCTGCCAACCCTGGATGGCAACCTGATGGGGTGGCTGGCTGAAACGAAAAAACTGGAGGCCTTGCCGTTTCGCCAGGTGATTCCAGGGCATGGCCCACTACAAAAATCAAAACAGGCTTTTGAAAAGCAAACGCGCTATCTCTCTTCTCTGGCACAAGCTGTTCGTGCCGCTATCAACGACAACATCGATATCAACACTGCCAGCACCACCGTCATGCCGTCTCCGGGGGACTGGAAGCTTTACGAAGCCTTTCATCCTCGCAATGTGATTCAGGCTTACAAGGAGTTGGAATGGGAATGATGAGAGGACTCTCCGATGAAAATCACCACTCTGCTGCTATCGGCATTACTCACTGCGCTGCCACTGCAAAGCTTTGCTGAAGCTGAAACCGACAGCGCCACCTGGCCACTGATCCGTGACAGCCTGTTTCCTGGCTCACCCGACATTGTAGAAAGTGAGGAGATTGTATCTCTCACAGCACCGAAACGTGCGATTGACGCTGCACTGGTGCCACTTGAAGTAAAGGTCAATGTCCGTCAGGACGATACAAATCCTATTGAGCGCATACACCTAATCGTCGACAACAATCCTTCACCGATTGTCGGCAGCTTCGACATGAGCCCGAACAGTGGTATCGCAAACATCGCTACCCGTGTCAGGGTCAATGCCTATAGCCCAGTTCGGGTGATCGCCCAAACCGCCGATGGTAAACTGCATATGCACAGTAAGTTCGTGAAAGCATCGGGTGGTTGCTCAGCCCCCGCGGGTGCTGATGACATGCTGGCACGCCAGCGAATGGGCAGGATGAAGCTGAAAGATCTGGCGGGGGATGATTCGCGCATGATGCAACTGTTAATCAGCCACCCCAACTACAGCGGACTGCAAATCGACCAGCTCACACGCCACTGGATCCCGTCTGATTACGTGAGTGATGTGAATATTACGCTCGAAGGTGAACCTGTCATGCGCTTTAACGGAGGTATCTCCATCAGTGAGAATCCCACCTTTACCTTTCATCTGGATAAAGGCAAAAGCGGCAAGTTGAAAGCTGACGTGAAAGATTCCACGGGGCGTGAATTTTCCAGTGAGTGGGACATCTGATATCAGCCTTGCGAAGTCTCAGACAAAAGGCAGTGCCGTATCCTAATGACTTTTAAGGATATGGCACCTGGCACTTATGCCATCCATTGATATCATTCCCCAAAATAAGACATATAAAGTGTCAGGTTTTTCTGGGACTTAGCCACACAATCCCACCCCTTAAACATTGTTGCCCGCGGACAAAAGTGTTGTGTCCTTTTCCTCCTCACACAACCTCTAAAGCTGCCATACACTCAATTCACGACGTTTTCACCTCACGATGCGGCACGGCTGCCCGCGCCATTTCGTTGAAGTGAAATGATCTTTGGATTCATTCAATAAACGCGAAACCGCCTAAGTTGTAGATCGTGAATGTCGCCAAACACGCCACAAAGGGTTGAGAGACAGAGCGAGCATTGGCCAGCACAGCGTCCCCACAACTCCGCGGAACACGCAGACAAATTGAGTCAATAAAGCCGAAGTCAGGATGCCCTTGGTGTCCGGCTTAACGTGCTGTCACGGAGGAAATAAATATGATAGGTGCTGTAAGGTTACGCCGCTGCTTAGCAGCAGTCGCCACACTCTCCCTTACGCTGCTGTTCCCCGCAGCGTCGCAAGCGAACGATGAGCTCATCAAGCTGCAGGAAGACCCGAATCAATGGGTCATGTGGGGCGGTGATTACTCGGGTACACGCTATAGCCCACTCAATCAGATCAACGCAGAGAATGCCAAAAACCTTCAGGTTGCCTGGACGTTTTCAACCGGCGTGCTGCGGGGTCATGAAGGCGGGCCACTTGTGTTGGGTGACACCATGTATATCCACACCCCTTTCCCCAACAAAGTGTTCGCCATTGACCTGAAAACCAAAGCCCTCAAATGGGAGTATGAACCGAAACAGGATTCGTCGGTTATCGCTGTGATGTGTTGTGACACAGTCAACCGCGGCCTTGCCTACGCTGACGGCAAGATCTTCCTGCAACAAGCGGATACCACGCTCGTCGCACTGGATCAGAACACCGGTAAAGTGGTTTGGAAAGTGGTGAATGGCGATCCGAAAGTCGGTGCGACCAACACCAACGCCCCACTGGTGGTAAAAGACAAAATCATCACGGGTATCAGTGGTGGTGAATTCGGTGTCCGTGGTTATCTCACCGCTTACAACATCAAAGACGGCAGCGTCGCCTGGCGTGCGTACAGCACGGGCCCAGACGAAGAAATGCTGGTCGACCCTGAAAAAACTACTGAAATGCTCAAACCTATTGGTAAGGATTCAAGTCTTGAGTCATGGGAAGGCGATCAGTGGAAAATCGGTGGCGGCACCACCTGGGGTTGGTTTAGCTACGATCCTGAGTTGAATCTTATTTACTACGGCACGGGTAACCCCAGTACCTGGAACCCATCACAACGTCCCGGTGACAACAAGTACTCCATGACCATCATGGCGCGCGATGCAGACACAGGTATGGCGAAATGGCTCTACCAAATGACACCGCATGATGAGTGGGATTACGACGGCGTCAACGAGATGATTCTGGTTGATAAGAAGTTCAAAGGTAAAGACCGTAAACTGCTGGTGCACTTTGACCGTAACGGCTTCGGTTACACCCTCGACCGTGAAACCGGTGAGCTGCTGGTCGCAGAAAAATTTGACCCTGCAGTGAACTGGGCGACCCACGTGGATATGGAAACCGGCCGTCCTCAAGTTGTCGCCAAGTACTCGACCGCGCAAAACGGTGAGGATGTCGACACCAAAGGCATTTGTCCTGCTGCACTTGGTTCAAAAGACCAACAACCAGCAACCTATAGCCCACGCACCGGTCTTTTCTATGTGCCGACCAACCATGTGTGCATGAACTACGAACCATTCGAAGTCTCCTACACTGCTGGCCAGCCTTATGTGGGTGCAACCCTTTCTATGTTCCCTGCACCAGACAGCCATGGCGGTCTGGGTAACTTTATTGCCTGGGATGCAGAAAAAGGCGAGATCGTCTGGTCACTGCCAGAGCCATTCTCCGTATGGAGTGGCGCGCTGGCGACAGGTGGTGGCGTGGTGTTCTATGGCACGCTCGAAGGCTACCTGAAAGCCGTGGATGAGAAGACAGGTAAAGAGCTTTACCGCTTCAAAACCCCATCCGGCATTATCGGCAACGTGAATACCTACATGCATGATGGCAAGCAATATGTCGCTGTGCTCTCCGGTATCGGTGGCTGGGCAGGTATTGGTATGGCCGCAGGATTGGAAGGTGATACCGATGGTCTGGGTGCGGTAGGCGCCTACCGTAAACTGTCTGACTACACCCAGTTGGGTGGTGTACTGACTGTCTTCGCTCTGCCTAACTAAATCAAAAATAACAACGAAGGGGAGTATCTGCTCCCCTTTCTCAGCTCTGATGCACTGCATCAGATTGAGTTGCCTTTTTGGCATCTACACTCAACAAGCAGCAAAAGGATAATGCGTATGGCTAAGAAGTTAATAGGGTCACTCTTATTGTTTTTGGGGCTGGTAAGTAACGCTTTTGCAGAAGAATACGAAGTGCGCGCCGTCGGCGTGAAATTCGACCCCATGTTCGTCATTCTCCAACCGGGAGACAGGGTGAGCTGGACGAATATGCCCGCCCATCTCATTGAAACGATTGACGCCATGGTGCCGGAAGGCACAGAGAAAATTCAGACTGAACTCGGCGTAGACGTGAGTTTTGTCTTCGATAATGAAGGCGTCTACGTCTACAAGTGTACCCCTCACTGGGGCGCCCGCATGGGTGGCATTTTACTGGTCGGTAACCCTTCCGACATCGAAGGCACCATCGAGGCCTACTTCGCCGAAATTGAAAAAGACAAATCCCTGCTCCCTGCCAAAGGGCTGCTGAAGAAATTCAAAAAACATCTTCAGGCTGAAGGTGTTTTGTAGAGGAGTCAGCTTATGCAAGCAGTTAAAAGAATAAGCGCACTTATCGTCCCCGCCCTGTTATTACTGGCAACACCAGCCAGTGCCAATGACTTTCCCACCCTTGAACGTGTGAAATACGTGCAGGAATGCATGGCATTAAAAGGCGGGCCAACCTATGTGAACATGTACGGTTGCAGCTGCGTGATCGACAAGATTGCCAGCGAAATGTCCTTCGAGGACTACGTCCATGCCGATGCATTCGTGCGCCTTCGCAACATGCGGGGAGAGCGGGGAGGTTACTTCCGCTCATCCAAAGACAGCCGCAGTGCGCGTAAAGGGCTTCTCGCCATTCGTGAGGAAGCCGAGCAAACATGCTTTGTGTCCCAACAAGTCACCGCTGCGGCTAATTAGGAGGTACGTATGAAATCTTTTTATCCCCTCCTTGTCCTTGGTTTTTCCTTGGTTTTCGGCAGTCATGCATTGGCTGCTGACACCACTTTCCCTTCACCACTGCCGGATAAACTCCGTGTGTGTGCAGACCCCAACAACCTGCCCTATTCCAACCGCGAACAACAGGGATTCGAGAATAAAATCGCTGAACAACTCGGTGATTATTTCGGGCTCGATGTGGAATACGCCTGGTTTCCCCAGCGCATGGGCTTTATCCGCAATACCCTAAAAAATTGGTCTGACGATAACGGACGTTTCGCCTGCGATTTAGTCATCGGTGTACCGGTGCAGTTCGACATTGCGGCGACCACCAAGCCCTATTACCGCTCCGCCTATTCCCTCTTGTTCAAAAAAGAAGGGGCATTGGCAGCGGTGGATAACCAGCAGGCTCTCGCCGCCTTGCCAGAAGCGGTGAAACAGTCACTGAAAATTGCTGCGTTTGCCCCTTCCCCCGCGGTGTCATGGCTGCGTGAAAATGGGTTTAAAGACAACACATCGTTTTACCGCATCATGAACGGCGATCCGGAAGATTACCCGGGCAAGATGGTCAACCGCGTCGCAGAGGGTGAATTCGACGTTTTGGTGATCTGGGGGCCGATTGCGGGGTACTTTGCCAAAGCTCAGCCCGATCTCGCCGTTATCCCCATGACATCCGAAGGCAGTAAGGTCTTTGATTTCGCCATCTCCATGGGCGTGCGATATGGCGAGCGACCATGGAAAGAAACTGTCGAAATGGCGATGGATGCCAACGCGCCGCAAATCGCGATGATACTTCAGGATTATGGTGTTCCTATTGTTGAAGCCTCCTCCAAACCAAGACCTGATGATGACGATGATTAACCCCAACACGGGCAGCCTGGCTGCCCGTTTTTTCACAGCTCTTTCTATCACGGCTTTGCTTTTCAGCGTATCGGTGTGTGCTTCAGGCCGCCTTGCGGTGCTCGATTTTGAGCTCAGCGACTTAACCCAGGTTGACGATAACAGCAAAGAGGTCGAACGCACGGCCAGTCTCGCTCCCATGCTACGTGACGCTCTCGCCAATACACACGGATACACGTCAGTGGCTATCCCTTCGGAGGCCTATAAAAACGCCAACCAAGGCTTCGGCTATTTGTTCGACCATGCCGATGCAACAGCGCAATTAGGACAGGCGATAGAGGCTGACTGGGTGGTGATAAGCCGCCTTCACAAGCCAAGCTTTCTGTTTTCATACCTGATAAGCCAGATCGTTAATGTGAAAACAGGGCTGGCTTATCCCGAGTTGATTGTTGAAATCAAAGGCCAACAAGAAGAGATGAACCGACGGGGCATAGATAAAATGGCAGGTAAAATAGCGCGCCAAATTGGCGCTATGTCCAAGCCTACAGTCGACAAAGATTGAATGGAGCACAGTCATTTCGCTACACTGACCCAAACCCAGACTCACAAATGGCAACCATCAATGCGAACTTTTCTCTGCGCCACCTTAATGGTATTTACCCTTGCCGCCTGCTCTGCCGATGTTGGCCGCGAAATGGCCGAAGACGATTGCTACCAAATTCGTAATAACGCTGATAGAAAGCAGTGCTTAGAAGAAGTTGACCGGACGTTCAAAAACTATCCTTAGTTTCGGATTATTCAACAAAAAAACTTTATAGAATCTCATTTCATATAAGTTTTATTTGCAATAAGCGATTTTACCTCAAAGAAATCGCGTTCAAACAAAAAACAAAACCCCATCAATAACGTCATGAAACTAAAATAAAATAATTAAAAATCAAACAACACAGATATACTCAAAACGTTTGAAACCTATTCAACATTTCTGCCATTGATATTTTTTCATGAAATAAACTAATCCGAAAAATTACTCATATCCGTCCATGCCTCTGGCCATAATACAATGCCCCACACGGCGTCTCACCTTTAAGAATCTCAAATTGAGTGTCAATTTGATAAACGTCGTTTTCAACTTTTTCATCAGCACAGAATTAATAAATATTCGCTGAAAAATGCCTTATACAGCGCTGTCCATAAAAGCGGCGCTGATCCACACTAACCTGATTGCTAGCGTCAAACAAAACGTCGCCAGACACACAAACGGAGTAACTCCCATGAGACAGTTAGCAATCGCAGCACTAATCGCAACACTTCCTATCGCCGTTCATGCAGGAAACGGAAAAGGAAATGGAGAGACCCCCAACGGACAACCTTTCCAACACTTACAATCTCAGATTTCCGATCTTCAGTCCCAAATAGACACTTTGGTCGGAAGAGTCGACAGCCTCGAAGGTCATATTTCAGCCGTTGAAGGGGCGATCTCAACTCTACAAACTCAGAACTCAGACTTGCAGACACAGATCAACAGTACCAACGACGATGTATCTGACCTCCAAGATCAGATCGATCAAAATAGTCTGTTGATTGCTGCACTGGAAGCACAACAAGCGCAACTTGAACAATCACTTGAAATGAAACAAAACGTCATTGACGGAAATTGTCCAGACGGCTCAGCCATCCAAGCAGTGAACGAGGACGGATCCGTAGTATGTGCCACTACGGGTGGTCAAACCGGAACTGGATTCAGTGGCGGTATTGAAGATCTCGACCGTGTTATTGCTTATGGCTGGGGCTACAGCTATGCACAAGCGACCTGTCCAGAAGGATTTAGCCTAACCGGCGGCGGGTTCTACAACAGCAATTACTACTATTATTACAACAACGTCAACGCCTCATACCCTTGGCACAACACTTGGTATGTCAGTGCAAGCAATTATTACTACTACTATTACAACTATGTTTATTCCTATGCGATGTGTGTCAGGGGTACCGGCACAATCAATTGGCAGTACGTTTACAATTAATCACTCATAAAAAAGCGATGCCCTGGCATCGCTTTTTTATCAATTAGTTAAAATTGGTGGTTAAACTCCATCCGCCAATCCCGTGTAGAGCCTGCAATATCTGAATCAGAGAAGTTGCCAAACAATCGAACATTCTGACGTGGGTTGATTTGATAACTGGCAGCCACTTCATGATGCCAACCATCCATCACCCCTTTCATATAACTATTGTCGTTCAGGGTGTTCACGTACATCGGGTTGTAATTCAACCAAATATCATCGGTGATAGTTAGCTTAGAGTAAGACCCTACAACAAGGTAAGAAGAGGGAATGGCATAACCCACACTGCCAATCGGTACCTCATTTCCTCTGATTTCAGCCGTGTCAGAAACTGTTAAGCCAACACCCGCCAGAGGATATAGCTGCAGTGCACCCATTGCTGGCAAAGCATGGATTTTACTGTAAGACGCGCTACCTAAATCTTGGTCAAAGTCCCAGGAAACATCAATCTGGGAGCCCCAGCCTGTCTTGGTATCCAACCCAAAGTTGCGATACCTGACAGAATCGAAGCTGTCATTCCCACCAAGATGCAGAAAGTCCCCCGCCAGCCCTTTCAACTCAATAATGTTCATCCCTAATGTTGTCGGGTCACCCGTGTCGTATGTCATACCCAATTTGAAGTTCAGGCCATTGTTTGTCACTCCCACCCCGGCTTGCGTGTAAACCGCCAGAGGGTCCGACATGTCCTGTACATCCGTCAGGCTCTGATCTGCCACAACAGAAAGGGGCAATGCCGCCGTGCAAAACAAAATGGGGAAGGAAACTTTATCGCGTTGAAAAGTCATAGTGTGGCCTCAAGTAAACACGGGCACAGCCCGCCAAAATCAAACAGAAAGCGAATTGGTCACACTGGTAGGGTTTATAAACCCCGATGCCACCAAACAATCATTCGAAAGCGCCTCGCATTCGGACAAAAAACATCACGGCTAAGCGCGTTAAATCATTGCGGTGAAAAGGTTATCTTGGTATCACATAACAAAACATAAAGCAGACTTTAATCAAATCATTCCAAAAGGTGATGGGAAATGGATAAACCAGCGGTCAACTTACTCAGCGTGTTTATTGCCGTCTATGAGCACCGCTCGATCACTCTGGCCGCTGAGGCACTGGAAATGACACAACCGGGTGTGAGTAACGCATTAAAGCGGCTGAAAGCACAGTTGGGTGGGATTGAGCTGTTTGTTCGTGACGGGCGGGGCATTACGCCAACGCACTCAGCGATCCAGTTGGCAAACGATATTTCGCCAGCCCTGATCCAGATAAACAATGCGTTGAGTAATCTGAATCAATTTTCTCCGGACACATCGCGCCAATTCAAAGTGCTGACCACGGAAACCACGCTGCAGTTGTTGCAACCTTTGGTTGAAGCATCAAATTCCATGGGAAGGTGCAGCATCCAGTTTGTGCTTTCCCCCAACACAGAAACAGAAGTGCTGGATCAGCTGCGTTTGCAGCAAGCTGACTTGGCAATCGACGTGGCCATGTTTGGCAACCCATCTTATTCTGCCGAGCTGCTTTTAGAGGAAGATGCAGTTCTGATCTGTTCGAAAAACCACCCAAGAATCAAAGACGCCGTGACACAGGCTCAGTTTTATCAGGAAAAACATATCACTATTCGCGCCAGGCGCTCTGACATCACGCTCGCTGACTTTCTGACCCATGATTTGCTGGGCCCCAGAAAAGTCAGTGCAGAATGTGATTCCTTGCTCTCTATGATGGCACTGATCAGCAGAAGTGACTGTATCGGCTTTACCAGCTCCATCATTGCCAAACAGTACGCTGAGATGTTTAACCTGCGTACGCTGACACCGCCGTTTTCCGTGAGGAAGATTCAGCACAAAATGATTTGGCATAACCGAAACCAAAACAGCCCGGCCAACCAGTGGTTGAGGAATAAATTGTCTCAGCTGGTCAATGAAGCGTGAGCATGAAGAAAGGTGCAGAACGGTGATAAAAAAGCGACGCAGATGCGTTAATGCCGATCAGTTAAGC
>NZ_LASY01000140.1:0-13669 GCF_000973155.1 Grimontia sp. AD028
GCTAGGATGAGCAGATATTTACTACGATTGGTATAATAATTACCAGCGCTTTGCTGCGTCCTCATCACTGTCACGCGCCTCAATCCAGCGCTCTTGATCCGTCAGGCGTTCTTTTTTCCAAAATGGCGCTTTGGTTTTCAGGTAATCCATCACAAACTCGCAAGCTTCAAATGCAGCGCCACGGTGCGCACTGGAAACACCCACAAACACAATTTGGTCACCGATATCTAGAGCACCTACACGGTGGATAACACGAACATGTGTCAGCGGCCATCGTGACTTGGCTTGCTCAACAATCTCAGCCAAGGACTTTTCCGTCATGCCCGGGTAATGCTCCAGGGTCAGACCCGTGACATTGTCGCCAAGATTCATGTCGCGAACTTTGCCGATGAAGGTCACGATAGCGCCATCGCCAGCATGATCATTCAATCGCTGGTATTCTTCTGCGACGGAGAAATCCTGTTCTTGTACTGAGATCATTGATCAGCCTCCGGTCACCGGTGGGAAAAAGGCAACCTCGTCACCTGCTTTCACTGGCGATGACAGCTCAGAAATAGTCTGGTTGATCGCCACCAGAAGCTTACCCTGCTCCAATGCCAAAGCCCATTTGTCGCCTTTTTCTGCAAGATGCTGACGGATGTCTTCCGCAGATTGGAACTCACCTTCCAGTGTCAGAGACGCCGTGCCCACCAACTCTTTAACCTGAGCAAAAAAGAGTACCTGAATCATCCTTCCACCTTAAAGTGTCCTGATTTACCGCCCGTTTTTTCCAGCAGACGAACCTGACTGATCACCATGTCTTTTTGCACAGCCTTACACATGTCGTAGATGGTCAGTGCTGCCACTGAAGCAGCCGTCAGCGCTTCCATTTCAACACCTGTTTTGCCGGAAAGCTTACAAACCGATTCGATACGTACCTGCGAAGTTTCTGGCAAAGCCTCCAGTGATACTTCCACTTTCGACAACATCAAAGGATGACAAAGAGGAATCAAATCCCAGGTGCGCTTAGCAGCTTGAATGCCGGCTATACGTGCAGTTGCGAACACATCACCTTTGTGGTGCTTGCCTGAAACAATTAGCGCCAGTGTATCCGCCGCCATGGTCACAAATGCTTCCGCGCGTGCCTCTCGAACCGTTTCCGCCTTCGCGGAAACATCCACCATGTTTGCCTCTCCAGAGGCATTAATATGTGTAAAGCCGCTCATGAATTATTTACCTAGATGCGGCATGAAATTACACGGACGGTGGCTCGCATCCAACTGCTGCTTAATAATGCCATTCCAACCGGTGCGGCATGCCCCTGTAGAACCTGGCATCCCAAAAATGACAGTGTGGTTAGCAAAACCGGCAATCGCACGAGATTGAATGGTTGACGTGCCAATTTCTTGGTAAGAAATCGCTCGGAACAGTTCACCAAAGCCCTCCACTTCTTTGTCGAAAAGTGGTTTCAGCGCTTCTGGCGTGCTATCGCGGGAAGTAAAACCTGTACCGCCAGTGATCAACACAGCCTGTACGTTTTCGTCAGCAATCCACTGGGAAACAATCGCGCGGATCTTGTAAATGTCATCAATAACGATTTTTTTATCCGCCAGTTGATGACCCGCATCTTGCAGCGCATCAACCAAAAACTTGCCTGACGTATCGTTTTCTTCAGTGCGAGTGTCGGAAACAGTCAGAACTGCAATTTTTGCAGGGGAAAACTCAGTAACAGCGTGACCCATAAAATTTGAACCTCAATGAATGATGTCTTGAACGGCGTTATCCGCCGATAGAAGCCAGGTGCGGCGTCATGCCTGTGTGCCCCTGATCTAGAAAATGACTTTGCTTTTTGTTTGCCAAAGCGTTCTGAATTCGTGCAATCAGAGCCTTTTCCTGCGTATCGTCCTGAAGCAAATCACGGAGTTCAACGCCGTAATCACCAAACAAGCACATGTGGAGCTTACCTACTGCAGAGACACGGAGACGATTGCAAGAATCACAGAAATCTTTCTTGTACGGCATGATGAGACCAATCTCACCGGTATAGTCTGGATGACAGAACACTTCTGCAGGGCCATCGCTTTGATTGCGGACCTTCATAATCCAACCATTAGCGATCAAGTGATTTCGGATAGACACACCAGACACGTGGTGATTCTCAAACAGGGAATTCATCTCGCCCGTTTGCATCAACTCGATGAATCGTAGTTGGATTGGCCTATCTTTTATCCAATTCAGAAAGGCGGGTAACTCTCCGTTGTTCAGGTCCTTCAGCAACACAGCGTTGACCTTTACCTGCTCAAACCCCACATCGAAAGCGGCATCAATACCACGCATCACCTGATGGAATTTATTCTCACCTGTGATCTGATGGAACATACGAGGATCAAGACTATCAACACTGACGTTGATATTAGTCAGACCTGCTTCACGCCATTCCTGCGCATGCTTCTCAAGACGATAACCATTGGTTGTCATGGCAATTTTCTCAATGCCATTCTGCGCGGAGATCATCGAAACAATGTCAGTGAAATCTTTGCGTAGCGTGGGTTCCCCGCCCGTGATACGCACTTTAGAGGTACCACAATCAGCAAACGCTGCTACCACGCGATGAAGCTCATCCAACGTCAGGAAGCTTGAGTTTTTTTGCGTAGGCTTATAACCGTCCGGCAAGCAATACGTGCAACGGAAGTTACAGACATCAGTAATAGACAACCTCAAGTAATAAAACTTGCGATTGAAGGAATCTTCAAATTGAACAGCCACGAAACACCTTTCCAAATACGGGAGACGGACACATTTCTATGGCCGCCCTGGTGACTCAGGGTCACGGCCTAACCCGCATATTCTGGCGAACTTAGCGAATTAGGCTTCGGAGTTACCTGCGTCCGGTATTGTCATTGATAACAATAAGACCGGAGCTTTATGCATAATCTAGCAAAATTTATCTTTCGCTAACAAGAAATGTCCCTCACTTTCGTGCAGATATGCCAACGCCTTAACTTTTTACTTACTGTCTCAAAACACAAACAGATCTGAGACGGAACCTTAACGCACAATTTTGTCACAACCGATGTGTGGGATGTCTATTTGGACTTGGAAACGGAAATTTCAAGCCAACACCTCTTTTCCGATCCATACTCAATCAAGGCAAAACGTGATGTCATTGCATTTTGATAGTTCGCCAATCGCAAATTCGAATTGCATTTTGCGACATGGAAAATGAAATGTCCGTAAAATCAGTCATGTAATGTCTGGGCATTGAAATTGCACTATCGATTGTACGACACGGGTATTTAAGTAGTTCCGATATTAAACACATAAGAAAAGGTGGCTCAGGGAAGAAGTGCTAAGCCACCAGCAAAAACCGGGAGCTAATGATGACAATTACTTTGCCAATCCTCTTCAACAACCGTCATATCCTTCCTTCCGGCCGTCTGCCGTTGCGCGTGACACCGGGAGAACAGTTGAACACCGTGAAGTATGCGATGCGTAACGGCATGGACATCGGCGTTTGCATGGACGAAACCAGCCCTATTGGCGCAGGTATTGGAACAAGGGTCACTATCGAAGATTTCAGCGTGGCTGCAGATAGCGGAGCGCTGACGATAACAGTATGCGGTCACGAAAGCTTTGTGATCGACAGCATTAAGGAAAACGAAGCTGGCGTTGTCGAAGCCGTCTGCCAAACTCTGCCAGCATGGCCAGAACGTGCAGTCAGTAACGACGCTCAACCTTTGGCAGAGCGCCTGCTGATTATGTTTGAGCGCTATCCTGAGCTGAGCTCGTTGCACAAAAAACCAAACTTTGATGACTTAAGCTGGCTTTGCCAGCGCTGGTTGGAATTGCTACCAATACCAGCGAGTGAAAAACAAGTTCTTATGGCTGCGCATACCTGCAGTGACACCGCAGAATACCTACTCAGCCTGATGAAAGATCCTCACTAATCTTTCCTACCCTCACCGCTTAAAAAGACCAGTTCAGGCTGGTCTTTTTTTGTTCTTTGCGTGACCGGAAACCTAAAAATTGGTCAAAAAGACGAGAGAAAACGCATTCTTTTTCGAGTCATACCTTATTATTGGCAATAGAAACGAATAAAAACGAAGTGCGATGAAACAACCAAAATATAAAATCGTTGCTGTTGGTGGTGGGCATGGCCTAGGTCGTGTCTTGTCAGCGCTGAGCGAGCACGGAGAGCTTGTCACAGGTGTTGTAACAACAACAGACAATGGCGGCTCTACCGGCCGGATACGTGCCTGCCAGGGCGGGATTGCCTGGGGTGATACCCGAAACTGCATAAATCAGCTAATTACTGAGCCTTCAATCGGTTCAATGATATTCGAGTACCGGTTTAAAGGTAACGGTGAGCTTGATGGTCATAACTTGGGCAATTTAATGCTGACAGCATTGGACAACCTGTCTATCCGCCCTCTTGAGGCTATCAACCTGATTCGGGATATGCTTAAGGTATCCACCCATATTGTTCCGATGTCTGAGCACCCTGCCGATCTGGCTGCGCAAACCAGCACAGGGGAAGTGATTGCAGGCGAAACAGATGTAGATGAATTACCCGAACCACCAGCTCGTTTGATGTTGGAACCGGTTGTTCCAGCAACCAAAGAAGCGGTAATGGCTATTCAAGAAGCAGATCTGGTGGTATTGGGACCTGGAAGCTTCCTCACCAGTGTGATGCCGCCTCTGTTGTTGCCGGAAATAAACCGGGCACTCAAGCAAACGCAAGCCAAAGTTATCTTTATCCGAAATCTAGGAAAGGAACACGGGCCTGCAGGGCAAATGTCTCTCAAAACCATGCTGAATTGGTGTGAACGCTCTATGGGTGGGCGCGGAATAGATTTGGTATTGGGACCGGATATCGATGAAGAGCTCGGCGATGAGCACCAGCAAGTGGTGGCAGACTTGGCCTCTGCCAACCACCAGTGGCGTCATGACAGGGACAAATTATCCCAGTCGATCGAGCAGATCTTGCTGACCTGCTAACGCTTTATATTGAACTGCAGTACCCTGCAGCATTGTTGTCAGACGAGGCAATTGGTCATGAACCCATGATTCTTGGCCTTGTTTGACACGAGATTCACACTCACGTGCCAATTCTGCCAATTCGTCTGCGCCGAAACTGGCCGCGCTACTTTTGATCGCGTGGCTAATTTCACGTACCTGCATTGCGCTTGGTGCTTCTGAAAGTTGATCTGAATATCGGGTTAGTTCGTCACTAAATACCACGAGAAGCGAAGATACCGTGTCTTCGCCTACTTCAACCGCCAGCCGCCGCAACGTCTCATGATTCACTGTCGACGCCATAACTCAGTTCCTTTTTTCTTGTGATTCTTGCCAACTTTGCAGCTTGCGATAAATAGTCGATGGGCTCACTTCCAACAGGCCTGCAGCCTGCGGGATGTTTCCATCACACGCGTCAATCGCAATTTGTATCGCTCGCTTTTCAACCAACCAAAGAGGTTCAATGTCAGCTTTCGTCACTGTCCCCTGGTTTACTAACGCTGGCGCGACAGCAAAATTTTCGTCGCGCGAAGGAGCAATTGCAGCTTGCGCAGTTGCTCTAGCAGGAGTAGATGCAATTTTGACACCAGAAACTGTATTTAGCGGCGGTGGCAGCATTTGTTCTGTGACTTCTCGCGCATTGTGTAACACGACAATATTGCGAATAACGTTCTGCAACTGGCGAACGTTTCCGGGCCATTCGTAGGTCAACAGACGGCTGGTCACCTCAGCATTGAAGGTACGAAAATCTTTTCCTTCCTCCATCGCAAACATCAGCAACAGCGATTGCGCGATCTCAACCACGTCTTCACCACGATCACGCAGAGGAGGCAATGCTAACGGAATAACGTGTAGTCGGTAGTAGAGATCTTCACGGAAATTGCCTTTCAGCACTTCTTCCCACGGATCACGGTTTGTCGCACAAACAAACCGCACATCGACTTGTTTTACTTTGGAAGAACCTACTTTCTGGAAGGTTCCCGTTTGAATAAAACGCAGCAGCTTGGATTGAAGATCCAAATCCATTTCGCAGATTTCATCCAAAAACAGGGTACCACCATCGGCCATTTCCGCCGCGCCTTCGCGCTCGGACGCAGCACCAGTAAAGGCTCCTTTTACATGGCCAAACAATTCACTCTCAATGAGATCTTTTGGTATCGCTGCACAGTTGATTGCCACGAACGGCTTTTTGGCACGCGAGCTTGCCGCATGCACGGCCTCCGCACACACCTCTTTACCTGTGCCACTTTCACCCGTAATGAATACCGTGGCTTTACTCGGTGCTGCCGAGTCGATAACACGATAAACCGCCTGCATCGGAACACTGTGACCAATAAAGCCGTAGTATGCTCCCTCAGGTGATTGCCCTCCGATTTTACTCTTTGGTTTCAGCGCGTTATTGACAGTTACCCGTAACAAGTCCGCCTCGCACGGCTTGATTAGAAAATCACTCGCCCCGTAACGCATGGCTTCAACTGCCGCATCAATTGATCCATGCGCAGTCATGATCACCACAGGAATGTCTGGGTGGTGTTGTCGAATTTCGGAAAGCACGTCGAAACCAGAAATATCAGGCAAGCGCAGATCCAAAAGAACTAATGAAAAACTGCCTGAAGAAAAATGGTGGATGGCCTCTTGGCCAGTACTTGCAATCTCAACCTCAACATCAAGTGGGTTAAGATAAGACTTGTACAAAGCAGCCACTGAAGCGGTGTCTTCCACCATTAAAATGCGTTTTTTGGCGCCAGAATCTAGCATTGAACCCCCGCCATCGATCCCCAAATAAATCTATCTTTTTATTAGAAAGTCAGTACCAGTATAACGCCGATTTTTGTCTACACAGCACTATCGGCGCGTTTTGCATTGCAATTTGCAAAAGAAATTGCAAATAAGATTGTTCTAATGAACTGAAATTGCGATTTTGAGCGGCAAAAAATATTGGCACACTTACTGCATTATTAAAAGCGACCCTTCTGGGTCACCTAGCCAACTGACGTTGTTTGTGAGCACTTCGTTCACTGAAACAAGATAGCCAACCGACCTATTTGCGGTTGGCTTTTTTTTTAGCTGTTTCGAATGAATAATGCACGCAAATCAGCGATTTCGTCTCGCAAGCCCGCTGCTGTTTCAAACTCCAGGTTCTGGGCAGCCTCATACATTTGCGCTTCCAACTTCTGGATCTGTGCCTCAATCTGCTGAGGTGATTTAGCCACATAGGCCGCATCTTCTTCTGCCACTGCTTTAAGTGATGCAGACACTTTCGGTTTTTGAGGTCGACGCTTGCCGCCAAGTTCCATCACATCTGCAATTTTTTTATTCAACTTCTGCGGCACGATGCCATGTTCTTTATTGTGTGCCTGTTGTTTGGCGCGGCGACGCTCGGTTTCCTCAATCGCACGCTGCATCGAACCCGTGATAGTGTCGCCATAGAGAATGGCTTTACCTGCTAAGTTACGCGCTGCGCGCCCGATTGTCTGAATAAGCGAACGATCTGAACGCAGGAAACCTTCTTTGTCCGCATCCAAAATGGCCACCAGTGACACCTCTGGCATGTCGAGACCTTCCCGCAGCAAGTTAATCCCCACCAGAACATCAAATTCACCCAAGCGTAAGTCCCGGATGATTTCCACCCGTTCTACTGTATCGATGTCTGAGTGCAGGTAGCGGACACGCACGTCGTGCTCTTCCAGATACTCAGTAAGGTCTTCCGCCATGCGCTTGGTCAGTGTGGTCACCAGTACTCGCTCATCTTTCTGCGTACGGAGACGAATTTCAGAAAGCAGATCGTCCACTTGAGTCGCTACGGGACGCACTTCTATTTCTGGATCAAGAAGACCCGTTGGTCGAACAACCTGATCAGCGATTTCGCCATCTGATTTCTCGAGTTCGTATTTACCCGGCGTTGCAGACACATAGACAGTTTGCGGTGCCAGTGCTTCGAACTCGTCAAACTTGAGCGGACGGTTATCCAGTGCTGAAGGTAACCGAAAGCCATACTCCACCAGCGTTTCTTTGCGCGAGCGGTCACCTTTATACATCGCACCTATCTGCGGCACAGTCACATGCGATTCGTCGATGATGAGAAGACCATCAGCAGGCAGGTAGTCAAACAGGGTTGGTGGTGGCTCCCCTTCGGTTCGGCCACTCAAATAACGCGAGTAGTTCTCGATACCGGAGCAGTAACCCAGCTCCTGCATCATTTCGAGGTCAAAGAGGGTGCGCTGGGAAATACGCTGCTCTTCAATCAGCTTATTGTTTTCCAACAGGACTTTTTTTCGGTCAGCCAATTCAACTTTGATGTGCTCAATGGCGTCTAGAATTTTCTCACGCGGCGTCACGTAGTGAGTTTTCGGATAAATCGTCGCCCGAGGAAGATTACGTTCAGAAATCGATCCCGTCAGCGGGTCGAAGACGCTGATGCATTCCACTTCATCATCAAATAGCTCAATGCGAATAGCATCACGATCAGATTCTGCAGGGAAGATATCAATCACTTCGCCACGGACGCGGAACGTACCACGACTAAAAGCCTGATCGTTCCGGGTGTATTGAAGCTCTGCAAGCCGGCGTAGAATCGAGCGCTGCTCTATCATGTCACCACGGCGCAGGTGCAACATCATCTTTAGATAAGAGTCCGGATCACCCAGACCGTAAATCGCAGAGACGGAAGCAACAATCACCACATCGCGGCGTTCCATCAGAGCTTTGGTTGCGGAAAGACGCATCTGCTCAACGTGTTCGTTTATAGACGCATCTTTTTCAATAAAGGTGTCGGAAGCGGGCACATAGGCTTCAGGTTGATAGTAGTCGTAATAAGAAACGAAATACTCCACCGCATTTTCCGGGAAGAACTCTCGCATCTCACCGTATAACTGCGCTGCCAGCGTTTTGTTAGGCGCCAATATCATTGTTGGGCGCCCCGCCTCGGCAATCACATTGGCCATGGTGTAAGTCTTCCCCGACCCCGTCACACCCAACAGCGTTTGGTGTGCCAGACCAGAATCCAGTCCATCCAACAACTGGTTGATTGCGGTAGGCTGGTCGCCTGCGGGTTTAAATGGTGATTGCAGTTTAAAGGTCTTGCCCATCTTGCTTCCGTGGCTCAATCATCAAACCACTCATTTTGCGCGCTCAGTCTCCTAAGTCAACTGACAAGATACTGACAAGGCTCAGAGTTGTTGACACGCTCGGTTTCCACACCGAAGATCTCTTCCATACTAAAGAGGTCGGCACAGCCCACCAACATGAATATCTGAGGAATATGATGAAAAAAGTAGCGGTAGTAACCGGTGGCTCAGCAGGGATCGGCCTAGCGGTCGTCGATGGATTTATTGCAGAGGGATACACCGTTTACTCGCTGGATATTCAGCAAGGCCCTCGCGGAAACTGGGTGGATTGCAATGTGACGGACTCAGCCGCTATAGATGCCGCTGTTAATCAGGTCATTGCAAATGAAGGTCAGATTGATGCTCTGGTGTGTAACGCCGGTGTCCATTTCAGCTCAAACATTGAAAACACCAGCGAAGAAGACTTCGATCGCGTCATGAGCATCAATGTCAAAGGCGCTTACTACGCGATTCGCGCTTGCCTGCCAACCATGAAAGCGGCGAAATCTGGCAGCATAGTGCTGCTTGGTTCAGACCAATGCACCATCGCTAAAGGCAATTCCTTTGCCTATAACCTGAGTAAGCACGCGATTGCGTCGATGGCAAAAACCACTGCTCTCGATTATGCCCAGTTCAACATCCGCGCCAACGCTGTATGTGCAGGCACCACAGAGACACCGCTTTATCATAAAGCGATTGATGCCTACTGCGAGCGTTCGGGGGCAGATAAAGAGGTCGTCCATAAAGAAGAAGGTAATTTGCAGCCACTGGGACGCATTGCTCAGCCGGAGGAAGTAGCCAACATGGTCATTTTCCTAGCGAGCGACAAAGCCAGTTTTATCACGGGCAGCCTTCATGCTGTTGATGGCGGCTACACGGCTCAGTAACCATGAAATTTATCGATCCTCACCTACATTTATTCGATCGCCAGAAAGGTCAATACGGTTGGCTGCAAACTGGCAATCCCCCTTTCTGGCAGGATAAAGCCGTTATACAAAGGGACTTTTCTGAATCAGACTTGGAGGTTTCTGCACCCGCAGAACTTGCGGGCTTTGTGCACGTTGAAGCAGGGTTCGATAATCAAGCTCCCTGGCGAGAAATCGAATGGCTGGAAAGCACCTGCCAATTGCCATTCAGAAGCATTGCCTGTGCAGACCTGACTTTCTCTTCCGAAGCCTTCAGTGAGCAGGTAGCACGCTTAAAAACGCTGAACTCTGTGGTAGGGGTCCGACATATTCTGGATGACGACGCAGTAGCCTTGTTAAGCAATCAGCAGGTAAAGAGCAATCTCAGACATCTAGAAAAAGAAGGTTGGATCTTCGAAGCACAATTTGATGCTAACGATGACAGAGCTGTTACTGCATTTATCGATGTCATTGGCCACTTACCTTCTCTCAGTGTTGTCCTTAACCACGCTGGTTTTCCACCGGCAGCAAACTCTTCGGGCTGGAAGGAGAATGTTGAGAAGCTTTCTGGTTTGAATAACCTTTGGGTGAAGGCCTCAGGTTGGGAAATGACGGACAGACACTTTCCGGTTAATGCTATTGCGCAAACCATCGAAACTTTAATTGCCGCATTTGGACATGACCGAGTCATGCTGGCGAGCAATTTCCCTCTGACACTGTTTAGAACGTCTTACACAGAGCTTTGGCAAGACTATCTGGCACTCGACTTTCCTAAGGAAGCTCTCCACAAGATCATGTATCAAAACGCTTCCACGTTTTATCGTCTCTAGGATCTGTTGACCATTGGCTGAACGGCAGAGAAAAAACAACCCGCTCAAAGGCGGGTTGTTTCGTCAGTATCCCATCGAGCGATTACTTAATCTCAATACGTGGTGAGCGCATGACCACTTCATCGTTCAACTCAATGCCAATACCCGGCTCTTCTGACACCTCAAAGAAACCATTCACCGGCTGAGGATCCTGAATACAAAGTTCGCGGTTCCACGACTTAATCGCATAAGTGTGGTGCTCATGGATCAGGAAGTTTGGAATTGCCGTTTCCAGATGTAATGAGGCCGCAGTCGCCACAGGGCCACCACAAACGTGCGCCTGAATGCGAACATCAAAGATGTCTGCGTAATCACAGACTTTCTTAGTTTCAGTAAAGCCGCCACACAGGCCGATATCCGGCTGCAGTACGTCAACACTTTGGTCTTCCAGATACGGGCGCACACCCCAACGGTTATACAAACGCTCACCACCGGCAATTGGCACGTTAACGCGGTCAGCCACTTTCTTATGTAGGGAATGGTTGAGGTAGTTCACCGGCTCTTCGTAATACATGCAGTCGAACTCTTCAGCAATCTCACCCAGTTGAATCGCCGTTGTTGCACCAGGCAAGCTGTGGCATTCAAAAATGATGTCCACTTCGTCACCTACCGCTTCACGAATGGCTTTCATACGCGCGCGGTACAATTTCATTTCTGCACGGGAAATGATTTTGGTGCGCTCGTAGTAGGTGTTGCCATCTTTGTCGTACATGATTGGGTCAACCTTGACCGCATCATAACCTTCAGCAATCGCTTTAAGCGCCGCTTCTGCATATTCTTCCGGCTGTGACAGTGCTTTGAATTCTTTGTCCCAGTCAAACTGAAGCTGAGACGCATAAGTGCGCAGCTTGTCATTTACCTTACCACCCAGAAGTTGATAGACAGGAAGGCCAAGTGCCTTTCCTTTAATGTCCCAAAGCGCCGTATCAATCGCACTCATCGCAGCATAGACAACAGGACCACCGCCTAATCCCCAGAAACTCTCTCGCAACATACGCGACCACAACATTTCTGTCTGAAATGGGTCGTGACCAATTAAGAATGCCTCGGCCATTTCTTTAATCATGTTTGCGGCTGCGCTATGCCCCAAATCGTAAGCAAGACCTGCCTCGCCCACACCACTGATCCCTTCATCAGTGTGAATACGCACAAATACCGGGTTCCAAGGCGGTCTTTCCGGGCAATGAATATCGAAAACTTCGACTGACGTGACTTTCATCCATGTACTCCAAATCGTCTTTTTATTTTGTCTTTATTCCATAAAGCTTGGGTCAATGCGCCAAGCTTTTCGAAGAAGTGATGGCCAAGCGAGTTGCCCGCCTGTCACACCGGAATGAACAACATTTGCCTGAGCAAAAATATTGTCCTGAATAGTCTGAGGAACAGAAACGGCTTCTTTGCCTGCTGCCTGCAACATTAACTGAACTTCGCAAGCGCGCTGCATATCGTAAAAACGCATGAAGGCATCGCCCACGGTTGGGCCTAAGGTTAAACCACCATGGTTAACCAGCAACATATGATTGGTGTTACCAAGATCTTCCTGCAATCGCTTTCGCTCATCTGCATTCACCGCAAGACCTTCGTAGCCGTGATAAGATAGCGAAGGCAGTGAAAACATCGAATACTGGCTAAGCGGTAATAAACCTTCTTTTTGGCTCGCGACTGCAATGGTTTCATTAGTATGCAGATGGATCACACAGTGTGCATCAGAACGCACTTCATGGATTGCACTGTGAATGGTGAAACCGGCAGGGTTAATCGTGAAAGGGGTGTCGTCGAGGATATTTCCATCCAAATCGACTTTTACCAGATTAGAAGCGGTGACTTCGTCAAATGCCACACCAAAGGCATTCACCAGATAAGTATCGGTATCAGGTATACGTAAAGAGAGATGCGTATAGATAAGGTCATCCCAGCCCATATTGGCGACGAGACGATAGCAAGCCGCTAGGTCGACTCGACGTTGCCATTCAATCTCGCTGATTTTTCCTTTGAGGTTCAGTTTGGGTAGCGCTTCCACAATTTATTCCTTTTTTGCTCGTTCCCTGCCCTTTCAGCTTGTCTTATTTGTGCTCGGCTGGCAAATAACTGGCGAATTTGTGCGGCCTTGGGAAGAAAATAATTAACACAGGCAATGTGCACAACTCGAAATTATCATTTACCGACGATCAACTGGACAAAAATCACTCAATCACTTTGTATTTAATGCTTTTCGTACTAAAGCGTTCAATTCTTCTTCTACTCAGCATACTCAACAATGAGATCTGATGGGGATAAAAGTGTTGATTAACACACTTATCCACAGATTTTGTGGGTAACCCTCGCAAAGGCAAACCAGAAAAGTGTTCCAAAATGTCAAACCCTTTTTCTTATATTCGACAGTAAATCGACTGATCGCACACGAAAAGCACTTATGAGAGCTATATCACACTATCAATTTACCGGATCTCGTTGCCATCTTACGCATTTGAACCACTGGGCAGACACATCTGACTTCAGCGCTGTTTAAGTTTTGTTCAATCTAAGTTAGACCCCTATCCGAAACGTAAAGACATACGCAAACACATAGACTTTTAGGGATGTGGTGATGGCGATTGAAATTTTTTAAATAGACAGAGAACCAAGCCTTTATTTGCAGCATACAAAGCCCACAGAACAAAAAATCAGCCAATCTTGATCGTACATTAAGCAGATGATTTAAATTCCTCAAAATGTGCGTTTTCGGTGGTTGACAGCCTACAGGGCGATAGCTAAGATTCGCCCCGCTTTGAGCGATTCCCCCTTAGTTCAGTCG
>NZ_LASY01000141.1:0-24002 GCF_000973155.1 Grimontia sp. AD028
GCATTGATGACCTCTGAATGCGGGCATCTTCAGGTCGTTTGGGTATAATAGTTCGAATCAAATAAAGCGCTGCAACACCAAGTTTGCAGCGCTTTTTGATCTGAATAAAAAATCGCAAATTCAGTAGATTAAGGATTTATCGACTGTATCCAGATAGAAAGGCATCATTTCCTCACTGGAATGAATCTTGATGTTAATATGTGATCTATACCCGTTATCTCTTTCTGGAGTGGGTATCAGCTAGCCTTTGAATCAATCAGGGTAAGCCACTTTTTCTCCACCTCCTCTTTTACCAAGGCATACATGACGACGAATGCAGTAAACCAACAGCAGCAACAGCTGACCTTTCTCTTGATCCTTGTGCTCGGCGCTATTGCCGCGCTCACGCCTTTAGCTATTGATATGTACCTTCCCGCCATGCCTGACATTGCGCGAGATCTGTCGGTAACGCCGGGACAGGTCCAGCAAACGCTGGCGGCATACACCGCAGGCTTCGCTATTGGTCAGCTTATTCATGGCCCAATCTCTGACAGCTATGGCCGACGCCCTGTCCTGATTGGCGGTGTCGCATTTTTCTTGGTGGGTGGGGTTGTCAGTGCATTGGCGGCAGATATTGAAACCTTGACCTACGTACGTGCTGCTCAGGGTTTTTTTGGTGCTGCAGCAGCGGTTGTTATCGCGGCATTGGTACGGGACATGTTTGACCGCGAAGAATTTGCGCGCACCATGTCGTTTATCACCCTGGTGATGACGGTAGCACCGCTTGCAGCGCCGATGATTGGTGGTTATCTGGCGGTTTGGTTTGGCTGGCGTTCGATTTTCTGGGTGTTAGCGGGCTTTGCCGCGTTGGTTATTGTTCTGGTGTTATCACTGATTCCAGAAACCTTACCCGGGCAGGGAAGGCCGCCACTCCGTCTTGGCTCAACGCTACGCAATTATATGAAGATACTGCGCTCTAGAAAATCTGTGGGTTATATCTTTGCTTCCGGGTTTTCTTTCGCGGGTATGTTCTCATTCCTGACAGCCGGCGCGTTTGTGTACATCGACTACTATGGCGTAAGTACCCAAAACTTTGGTTATCTGTTCGGCTTGAACGTCGTCTGTCTGATTGTGATGACCTCTTTTAACGGTAAGTTTGTGCGTAAAATCGGCAGTGAGAAGATGTTGCAAATCGGCCTGACGATTCAACTTCTGTCAGGTATCGCACTGATTGCGGGACAAGCTTTTGAATGGGGTTTGTGGGGAACAGTGATTCCTGTCATGTTCTTTGTCGGCACGATTTCTATTGTCGGCAGTAACTCAATGGCGTGTGTATTGAGTGCGTATCCTGAGCTTGCGGGCACTGCGTCCTCACTGGCGGGAACATTGAGATTTGGTACGGGCACCATAGTTGGTGGTACAGTGGCGGTCATTCACGTGAATTCAGCCTGGCCGATGACAGGTGCTATGGCAGCATGTGCGTTTTTATCCGCCCTGTTTTACTGGGGTTTAGCGAAAAAATAAGAAAATGAGCTACATCAAAGACATTAAATCCGTCGTGGATTCTGCCCTTGCTGAACTTGAAGAAGCAAAGGCTAGCGGCAAATTACAAAGTAACCCTGTGAGTGAAGAGTCTTTCCTCTGTCGCTGGGTTGCCCAAGCAGTAAAAAAACAGCGATTTGGAAACTCTGTTTCTAAAGAAATGACGGCCTGGGTGCAGCAGGGTCGTAGTATGGGCAAACACGCCAATATTAAAGGCCAAATGCAACATATTGCGAGCGTTTATCATCACCACTTCCCGCAAGGTGATGAGCACAGTGCGATTACTAAAAACCAGTTTGACGCTTTGGTAGAGGCGCTCGAAGAGGCCGATTGGATGATTCACACCGAATACGAGATCAACCGTAAGGTGCGCGTGATTTCAGACGGTCAACATTCCTTTGCGGTTTGCAGCATTGCTTTGGGCAAAAGCTTCAATGCAGAAGGCGAGCTGGTAAAACCGTTGAGCCTTTATGTTCGTGGTCCAGAATCTTGGTTTATTGAAACCGTTCGCGAACATGGCATGCTGATGACCAAGGTGACTGACTACAAATCTATCGTGAAATACCACGGTGAATACCAGATTTGGCCTCGCAACCAAGCCGACAGACTACTGGTGTTACCAGAGAGTCTGAAGCCTTAATAAGGTTAAGCAAATGTCAGCAGACCCAAGGAAATTATATGTGGTGCGAAGGAGTAGTCTTCTTCGCACCACTTTTTTTTGCCAGAGCAAAAGCCATGCCTTTGAAGATAAAAAGGTGAGCGGGCATCATCGCAAACCAATAAAGCAAGCCGCTGAAACCAGCGGGGTGCCACCAAGCGCGTATATCCACCAAACGCGTTTCGCCCAAGTCCTTCACCGTAAATTCCAGACGGCCTAGCCCCGGTGCTTTCATGCCAAACAGCAGTGACAAATGTTTTTGCGGGTGGCACTGAATCACTTTCCAGCTATCGATATAATCACCAGTTTCAAGCGAAGATCTTTGCGGTCGACGTTTTTCCAGCGCATTTCCACCAACTGCAGCGTCCATATAAGCCCGGATTCTCCAAAGCCAATTCCCGAAGAAATAGCCTTCATTACCGCCGACCTTTTGTATGTTCGACCAGAGTGATTCCGCAGTGGCATCGGTTTCTACGGTGAAGCCAGCATGCTTGGGGTAGTAGCCATAATTTCGGTGCCAGCGAGCGATGGCATCCGGGTCAAACCCCCAAATATCATTTTTTACGACATCACTTTCATTGCTGAGTGCGGATTCAACGGCTTGTTCAAAACCGAGTTGTGGTACGGGAATTAGAGTGCCTATGTCCTTGCCGGTAGGGAGCAAGTCATAGCGCAGGCCATCAATCAGAGCGCTGGCAATAGATTTGGGCACGGTCGTGACAAGCGTTAGCCACATTGAGGAAATCTTGGGTGTCAGCAAGGGGACTTTAATGATGAAAATACGCTTGTTAATATGCGGGCGAAACGACGCATTTGATCTTCATAGCTGATCACTTCGGGGCCACTGACATCAAATATCGGAGAGCCTTCGACAGGCACTTCAATCAATTTAGTGAGGTAGCCAATCATGGTTTCAAGGGCAACCGGGCTGGATTTGGAGCGAACCCAGACTGGCGTGGTGATGACAGGGAGGTGAGAGACGATATCTCGCATGACTTCAAAGGCCGCAGAGCCACTACCAATGATAATGCCTGCGCGCAGTTCAATCACTTGCTTGCCGCAATCGCGTAGGATATTCCCAGTCACTTTTCTGGCTGCGAGGTGGGTAGAAGTGACATTGTTGGGTTGGGTCGCGCCCAGATAGATGAGCCGGGAAACCTGACTTTTTGCTATCTGATTTGAAACATGACGCGCCATATTGAGCTCATGCTGATAGAAATCTGATCCAGATGCCATGCCATGAACCAAATAAAAGACCTGTGATACTCCTGACAAAATGGAGGAGAGGTCACCTTCGTCTAACAGATCCACTTCCGCCAGTGTCACGTTGGGATGGTTATGCCAGGCCTGATGTTTTAGTGTCTCTAATGAGCGGCTGGTTGCGATGACCTGATAGCCTAAGGCCAATAAGTTTGGCACCAAATGACTGCCCACATAACCCGTCGCACCAATCACCAACATCTTTTTACTGGGCATCATATTTTGAATCTCATCGCAAACTTCTTCATTCCATGAGAGCGATCTCTGCCGCAGGATCGCTCGTATATTTTGTCATTATCACAAACTCTCTTCGCAACGACCTTATTGAGAAATAAGACAAATTAACATGCGAAAGCGTGACTGTTCGTTGTCAGCACAGTGTCAAAGAAACAAGGCTATCGGAAAAGAGAGTAAAAAACTGTGATTATCTATGCCTTTAAAGCTGGATATAGCGTGCATGAATTGATGGGAAAATAGGCGATTGTGATTAATTGTCAAAATGTGCTGTGGATTCAAACACCTTTCTTGACGCCGAAGTTTGCGGTAAATTGCTTCACCTATCACATTATCGCGCGACCTTTTTCGACGCTTGTTGGAAAATCCAAGGGGAAAAAATGCTAGAGCTGGTTGGACTTTGCAAAGGCTATCTTGATGGGGGTGAATTCCATCCAGTATTGCAAGGTGCAGAGCTATCCTTAGCCAAGCATGATCAGGTGGCCTTGATGGGCGAGAGTGGCTCAGGTAAGAGTACTCTGTTGAACCTTATTGGTGGATTAGATAATCCTGATTCCGGTGAAGTCATTGTCGCAGGAACACCAATCCACGAGCTTGCCGAGCGCGATCGCACCCGCTTTCGCCGCAACAACATCGGCATGATCTTCCAGCAATTCAATCTGCTCCCCACGCTTACCATCGCTGACAACATCCGTTTCTGTCGTCAATTGAAAGGCCTGCATGACGACGATGGTCTGTGGCGACAAATCCTCTCTGCGCTGGATTTGATGCCTTTGCTGGGTCGCTACCCCGAGGAGGTGTCTGGTGGCCAGCAGCAGCGCGCAGCGATTGCGCGCTCTCTCTATATGGAACCTAAAATCCTGCTGGCTGACGAACCGACAGGCAGTCTGGATGAGCGCAATGCCGACGCAGTAATGCGTCTTCTCACGACACTGACCAATTCGCTTGATTGCACTTTGCTCGTTGTCACTCACAGTGAAAAAGTGGCGGATTATCTTGGGCATCGTGTCACGCTACAAGGGGGCGTTCTGAATGTACGTACCCGTAGCTAAAGCGCTATTCGGACACTACCGCCGACATCCGTTTCAGGTTCTTCTTGTCTGGCTGGGGTTAACGCTAGGCGTCGCTTTGTTGGTTGGTGTTATGTCAATCAACCAACACGCGCAAGACAGCTACCAAAAAGGCGCCAGCTTATTTACTAATCCGTTTCCTTATGTGCTCCATCATCGTGAGCGCGGAAAACGCGTTGATGAGCCGCTGTATATTTCGATGCGACGTGCGGGATTCAACCAGTGCGTGCCCGTCGACATCTACCGAACTTCAACACAGGATGGCCATGATATACAGCTAATGGGTGTTGATACCGTCGCCATGTTCGCTTTCAACGTAGCAAACCCTGATTCAGTGGCGGCTGAGCAGCCATTGCGAGACGGATTTACTACCCAGTGGGTGAGCACCGAACTCGCTAGTCATCTTGGCTGGGTGGATGGACAAAAAATCACACTAAAAGATGGGAACAAAATCGGACCTATCAAACTGGTAGAAGGTGGCCAGATTGGCTCTGGTACCCGTATTTTCGGTGACATGTCCGTTATCCGCAGCTTGTCAGACCATGACGGTTTCAAACTTATTTACTGTGGGGTCATGGACAAAGCCGAGCGTGATGCATTGCGCGATGTTCTTCCATCAACGATCACGCTATCCCGAACAGAAACGGCGCAATTGGGCCCATTGACGCGAGCATTCCACCTCAATCTATTCGCTATGGGACTTCTGGCCTTTGTCGTTGGCCTGTTTATCTTCTATCAAGCGATATCGCTTTCCATGGCACAGCGACAACCACTGGTCGGCTTGATGCGCGAATTGGGCGTTGGCAGGAAATCGCTAGCGTGGGTCGTCAGTCTGGAAATGCTGATTTGGCTGTTTATGGGTTTGATTGGCGGCAATATTGCAGGCCTGGTACTTGCCCAAAAACTGATGCCAACGGTCGCGACAACCCTGAGTGACCTTTATGGTGCGAATGTCGACCTCACATTAAACTGGCAATGGGAGTGGGGCTTCTACAGCTTCCTGTTAGGCGTTTGTGGTTTTGCTTTGGCATCTGGCTGGCCGTTATATCGATTGCTGACCACACCACCTGCCCGCCTTTCAAAACGTATGTCTCTGGTTCGTTTTTCTGGCCGAGAATTCAGCTGGCAAGCGATTGTGGCCTCCCTGTTTATTGTCATCGCCATGTTGGTTTACAGCGCACCCCAAAGCCAAGCGCAAGGGTTTACCTTAATAGCCTTAATCCTTATCAGCGGCGGCTTGTTTCTGCCGTTTATGATGTGGAAATGCTTTCTGCTACTTTCTGAAAAGATCAAGATTGCCCGCCTGCGTTGGTTCCTTTCCGATGCGTCAGCCAGCCTGAGTTATCGTGGCATTGCTGCCATGGCTTTTATGATGGCGATTGCCACCAATATTGGTATGGAAACCATGGTGGGAAGTTTCCGAACTACAACGGAAACCTGGCTTCAGCAACGACTGGCGGCTGACATCTACGTCAAACCAGAAAAAGCGGTGGCGCAGCAACTATCAGATTGGTTGGAACAACAAGACGAAGTTAAGCGCAGTCTGGTTCAGTGGCGACATGAAATAGACACCGCCCAAGGCATTGTCGAAATCCATACTATTGGTACCAGTGCAGAAGAGCGTGAGGCTCTGGCTATCAAAGTGGCGGCGCCAGATTACTGGAACCACTTGCATCAGGGCAAGTCCATGATGTTGAGTGAGTCACTGGCGCTTAAATTTGATGCTCAACCAGGAGACAGCATTGCGCTTCCAGCCCCATTTGGTGATGGCTGGAAAGTGGCGGGCATCTATTTTGATTACGGTAACCCATATAGCC
Organism: Grimontia sp. AD028; assembly: GCF_000973155.1. Taxonomy (NCBI): domain Bacteria; kingdom Pseudomonadati; phylum Pseudomonadota; class Gammaproteobacteria; order Vibrionales; family Vibrionaceae; genus Grimontia; species Grimontia sp. AD028. The sequence continues at coordinate 6,561 of NZ_LASY01000141.1, forward strand.
AAGTGATTGTCTCTAACCGCTCTTCTTTAATCCCTTGGATTCAGGATGCGGGACGGGTAGGAGTGGCCGCACTTTTTAATGAGGGCGCTAATGAAGAAGCGCTGGTTGATGGTATGCGCAAGCAGTTCAATCTGCAGGAGACGCAAGTTAGCAATCAAAGAGATATTCTTGCTACTGCAATGCGTATTTTTGACCGAACGTTTTTGGTTACTGATACGCTTTGCACGCTAACGCTTATCATCGCCATTTGTGGACTGTTCTTCTCAACGCTGGCAACTGAGCTTTCGCGCCAACGCCAGTATGCTCTGCTTCGATATATGGGGATATCAGGGCGGGAATTGGCCTTTTTAGGTGGTGGCCAACTGATGTTGATTGGCTTGTTTTCCGCGCTGTTTGCTTTGCCTCTTGGGCTCGTTATCGCTGAAGTGTTGATTAACATTGTGCTCAAATATTCGTTTGGCTGGACGATGTCGGTGTCCTACTTCCCAGCCAGTTATCTTATTACCTTGGGTGGCTCTTTGCTGACGTTGCTATTGGCAGGATGTTGGCCTGTGTGGCGTTTGATCAAGCGTTCTGCAATCCTTTCCTTGCGGGAGGCTCAGTAATGCGCGAGGCGAAGCCACAACCCTTTATGTTGACAGTCATTGGCTGGAGCTTTGCCGCTCTGCTGTGTTTGTTGGCACTGTTTGGTTCCGTGTTGCTGAAAGACGATCCGCCTGACCGAACTGCTGTGACCGCACTGGTTGCTGCTAATGCTGAAGACTTTACAAAGGTGGTTCCTGGCCGGGAAATCCAATTTCCGAAAGACTACGGTTCGCACGACGATTTTCGTCAGGAGTGGTGGTACGTCACTGGAAATCTGCAAGATGAAGCGGGAAATCACTATGGTATTCAGTGGACGTTATTCCGCTCTGCCATCTCATCGCAAAGAGGTGAGGGTTGGGACAACAACCAGATTTTCATGGCTCATGCCGTCCTGACGACGAAAGAGGGTGTGTTTGCCGCAGAGCGTTTTTCCCGGGGCGGAATTGGTCAAGCCGGTGTGTCTGATAGGCCATTCAATGTGTGGTTGGATAACTGGCAATGGCGTGGAAACGGAGAACAACCGTTCCCAGCTAAACTGCAGGCAGAAGACAAGGATTTTGCTTTCAAGTTAACCATGTCAAAAACCCTTTCAGAGATTTTGCAGGGCGATAATGGTTATAGCCAAAAACACGCGGTAAAAGATGTCGCCTCTTACTATTTCAGTGTGCCAGCTGTCGCATTGGATGGTGTGATTGAATTGAACGGCAAAACCGTGAAGGTATCTGGAAAAGGCTGGGTTGACCGCGAATGGAGTACCCGAGCCTTGAGTGAAGATCAACTTGGCTGGGATTGGTTTTCTCTTCAACTTGATGACGGTCGTTCGCTTATGTTGGTGCAGGTTCGCGGGGAGCAATCGCCTTACCGGTTTGGCTCAATCACTGATGCTGCAGGAAACACCAAGACGCTGAAAAACGGCGAAATAGAGCTGCAACCAATCGCCTTCGCAAAAATGCCCACTGGCCGCCATCTTCCGATCAAATGGAAAATTCAGGTGCCTGAACAGGACATTATGCTCACCACTAAACCCGTCCACGAACAGAACTGGTTGCCGTTTACTTTCCCTTATTGGGAAGGGCCAATTATGGTCAATGGTTCGGCAAAAGGTGTAGGCTTTATGGAAGCAACGGGTTATTAGGACCCTTGGGCCATATCATTTCTATTCACTCTGATGCTGTTCAAGTTCTGAATCACCTTAGTGATTTGATCTTTCACATATTGTTCTCTTTCCCCTCAAAGACTATGGTTAATATGACTATTAACATAATTGCAACTTTCGAGTCCGCTTGAAAAGTTAGCGAATGCGAGGCGAGCGCATATGTTCCCGATCATTTTGGGCACGGCCAAATTCGGCACCTATACCAGTCGCGAAGAGAGTTTTTCAGTTCTCGATGGATACTTGGCGTTGGGGGGACGGAGACTCGACACCGCTAATAACTACGCTGTCTGGCATCCCGATGGTAAAGGGGGCGAAAGTGAAACTGTTATCGGAGAGTGGCTGAAGACGAAAGACCGTTCTGATGTTGAAATCATGACAAAAATCGGTGCTCAGTCGGTGGATGGCTTTACTTACGACAAGCTGGATGGACTCTCGCCCGGCAATATTATGCAGTCAATCGATGATTGCTTGTCCCGTCTTCAAACTGACTACATTGATGTTCTCTACGCCCACGTTGACGATGAAAACACTCCGCTGATTGAAACCTGGAAAACGATGTCTTCGCTTGTCGAACAGGGAACAGTCAAGGCGCTTGGCATTTCGAACTATAAAGAGCCAAGAGTGCTGGAGCTGCTCGATGTGATCAATCAAAACAACCTTGAGCCATTCAAATACGTTCAGTATCGCTATACCTTGTTGTCTCCCAACATCGACGCCAAGTTTGGTCCGCAGGTGGTGATGAACGAACACTTATTCGGGGCTTTAAAACACCTTGAATGCAAACCAGAAATCATTGGTTACAGCCCATTGCTAGATGGGAGTTATGAGCTTTCGCCAGACGAGCTACCTGATGAGTATGACAATCTGCTCAATGCAATCATGGTGGAAGAGTTACAAATGCAGGCAGAAGAGAGCGAAGCGACGACATCCTCCTTGGTACTAAAAACCATATCTGATTATGGTGTCACGCCCGTGACGACTGCTTCCTCTATAGAGCGGCTAAAAGATAACCTAAAACTTTTGATTTGAACCAAGTCGCAATATGTTTTCACCATCCAGTCTGTGCTAATGTGTTGGAAGTGTTGAGTAAACTAGTCATTGGGATTGATAAAGATGATGAAAAAGTTACTTGTGGCTTCTGGCGTTCTTCTGCTCGCAGCCTGTTCGTCTGCACCGGATCCTATGGATGAACGTATCGATGCGGCTATCAAGCTTTGTCAGAGTGACAGCGCAAAAGCCTATTCACACACGGTTGATGGACTGCGCGTGATGTGTGACAGCGGTAGCTCTTACATTATCCGTGGTGACATTTCTTTGGAACAAATAGTCGAGATGGACAGGGTATATTGCTCTAGCATGGGTATTCGTGACTTCGTCTCAAGTAAGAGCGGCGAAATTAAGCTCGCCTGCAATGATGGCTCTAACTACGTTTTATAAAGGCAGATGACAATGAAAAAAGTACTGATTTCTCTTACTGCAGCGGCTTTGATGGCAGGCTGTTCTTCAATTGAAACGGCGGAGTCAATGCCAAACCCAGATCAGCGTGTGGTTGATAGCCGTTTGAACATTTCTTCTGATTTAAACGCGACCTACTGTGAAGGTAAAGGCTTTGAGAAGTACATGGAGCGTGAAAAATACTATACCTTCACTTGTAAAGACGGCGCTTTCTTCAATATCGCTAAATGATCAGCGACATACAAATAGTAAAAGAGGAGCTTATGCTCCTCTTTTTCATGCTTCAAACTCGCCATTTAGGCTTTCTTGGCACCACCTCGACACCGGTTTGATACCTTCCTGCAATGGCATTGAGCGTGAGTTCCAGTGCATGTTCACTGATCAATTCAAACTGCTGAGGCAGTGATTGTACTTTCATCGGAATGAAATCCAGCATCCGATTGTCACCAAACGTGGCGAATTTCACTCTTTCGCCAATCTCTGGTTCTTCCAAAATGGCATCAAGGATACCTTCAAACAACGCGTATGAAGTGGTGAGTATGGCCTCGGGCATCATGCCGGCGTGATACCATTGCAGAATAAGCCGCTTAGCTTCTTTCTGGCTGAAATGGTCACCATAGGCGATTTGTGTGCCTGCGTTTGCTTTTCTGGCAGCAGACAAAAATCCCTGTTCACGCTCTTTTGATATACCCAGTTCGGGTACTGCGCCAATCAGTCCGATGGTATTTGCGCCCATTTCAGCTAATTGGTTGGTCAATGAAAATGCACCATCCAGATCCTCACTGATCACACTGGCAAAGTGTTCATCATCTAAAGCACGGTCAATGGCGATCACAGGTGTGCCAGAAGCTTGAATGGTAGGGTAGAAGTCGTTCTCTGCGGGCAGGGAAGAGGCAACTATCAGCGCGTCAATTTTGCGTGCGACTAACATATTCACCACTTGCTTCTCGGTCTCGGGATTGTCGTCAGAACAACTGATGATCAATTGATAGCCAGCCTGACGTGCATCCCGCTCAAGTAATTTAGCGATTTTTGCGTAACTGCCGTTCTCCAAATCGGGGATCAGAAGGCCAAACGATCGTGTCGTACCTGCGCGAAGGGCGCTGGCTGCATGGTCCGGACGGTAGTTATATTTCTCGACAACTTCCATCACTTTCTGTTGAGTGCGTTCACTGATGCGGTATTTAGCTGACTTGCCGTTAATCACGTAACTTGCCGTTGTGCGTGAAACTCCAGCCAAGCGGGCTATCTCGTCCAGTTTCATTGAAATTTTTCCCCTTAAACCAAATCCGACTTACTTATCAGATTGGGAACACTCTGTGCGCGTGATCATAAAAAGCACAAAGGATCTTATCGATTCTTTGCATTATAAGCTGAATGGATTCAGCATTGATAGCTGAAAGGTTTCAGCAAAGATAAAAAGTGTGCGTGAAGCCTGTTTTTTGATTTGAAAACTGAAACGATTCAGTAAGGCTGAAAGTGCGCTTTAAAACGCTTTACTAACTATGAATATTACGGCTTGGCTGCAGCAATCAATGTGTGGCGGGGCGAATGAAAAGTGGGCTCAGTCCACTGAAATCTGAGGTAAGAATGATGCTTGAACTCACGCAAAACGACGTGCAACTCGGCAAGAGTGCTGCAACGAAACAAGAGGCGATACAAGAGATTGCTAATGATTTGGTCGCTAAAGGGCTTGTTGTTGAAGGGTATAGTTCAGGCATGCTTGCACGAGAAAACCAGAATTCAACATATCTGGGAAATGGTATTGCGATTCCTCATGGCACCACTGACACCCGCCATTTGGTGACGCAAACTGGCGTGCAAATTCATCACTTTGCTAATGGTGTGGATTGGGGCAACGGAAACACGGTTTACCTTGCAATCGGTATTGCGGCGAAATCTGATGAACACCTCGGCATATTGAAGCAACTGACCCACGTTCTTTCTGCCGACTCTGTGGAAGAAGCACTAAAGGCCGCGGCCAGCGCCGAGCAGATCCTTGTGGTATTAAACGGTACGAACCAGAAAGGCCTGCTTTTCGATGAAAGCACGATCACCCTGAATTTCCCTACAGCAGATTTAGTTTCCATGAGCGCGGTATGTGCGGGCAAATTGAAAACAGCGGATGCCGTTGGTCAGGGATTTGTCTCCTCACTTGTTGGTCAGTCGCCGGTGTGTCTGGGGCAGGGGCTTTGGCTGAATGCTTCATCAGAATCGGTAAAGCAAACCGCAATATCTTTTTTGTCTGTAGAGCGAGCTTTCGAAGTCGATGGTAAAGCCGTGAAAGGGTTGATTGCTGTTGCGGCTAACAGCGCAGAGCACACCTACATCATGAAGAACATCAGTGAGTTGGCGTTTGATGGGAAAATCGCAGAGGTGTTTGCTTCTTCCCCAGAAGCCGTGGTTAAGGCTTTTTCTGAGGTTCGCCAAGGCGGTCTCAGCCAAATCTTCAAAATTAAAAATGCCCACGGTCTTCATGCCCGACCAGGCGCCATGCTGGTGAGTGTTGCCAAGAAGTTCGACTCACAGATCTGGGTATCGAATCTGAATGGTGATGGAAAACAAGTGAATGCCAAGAGCTTGATGAAAGTGATTGCGTTGGGTGTTAAGCAAGGTCATGAACTGGAATTTACCGCTGACGGTTCTGACGCTCAAGTTGCCATTGATGCCATCGGGCAAGCCATTGAAGCCGGTCTGGGTGAGGGGTAAACCATGACGAATTTTCGTGTAGTCACAGTCACGCTTAATCCTGCGCTGGATATGACTGGTGCCATGGCAGAGCTCAAAGCAGGTACCGTCAACCTTATCCAGTCTTCGAACATGAATCCGGGCGGTAAGGGGATTAACGTTGCAAAAGTACTCGCCGAATTGGGTGCAGAAGTCACAGTGACCGGCTTTCTGGGTGATGAAAATCAGGATCCTTTCGCTCATCTTTTCGAGCAAAAAGGTATTCATGATGCCTTTATTCGCGTGGCTGGTGCATCGCGCATTAACGTCAAACTGGTCGAAGAGTCAGGTCGCGTCACTGATCTGAATTTCCCTGGTGTTGCAGTATCTGAAGATGATGTTCAACAGCTTGAAAGCGCCCTCCATACATTGGCAGAGACTCACGACGTGTTCGTGATTGCTGGAAGCTTACCGTCGGGCATTTCACCGGAAAAACTTGCTTCTTGGATTGCCGCGCTTCGGGAGCAAGGCAAAAAAGTATTTTTCGACAGCAGTAACGCGGCACTGGCAGCGGGTTTGAATGCCTCTCCTTGGCTGGTTAAGCCGAACGATGAAGAACTCTCACAATGGGCGGGTAGGCACCTTTCGAATGAAACTGAACTTCTCGAAGCGGGTAAAACCTTGAGTAAGACGGGTATCGATAATGTGGTGATTTCCCGTGGCCCAGAAGGTGTGCTGTGGCTGAAAGATGGCGTTTGGTATGCCAGCCAGCCACCAAAAATGAAAGTGGTCAGCACAGTTGGTGCTGGCGACACGCTGGTGGCAGGGATGTGTTGGGCAGAATTGAACCAGTGGGATCGGGAAATCTCTCTGAGTTTCGCTACCGCGCTGTCTGCGCTAGCAGTCACAAAGGTCAATGTTGGTGTTGAAGATATTGTTCAAGTAGAAACGCTACAACGCCAAGTTAACGTGAAACAGATTAAAAATAACTAAAGGAACAGGGGTAGAGAGATGAAAGCAGTAATCGTGACATCGTGCCCAAGTGGTATTGCGAATACTATTATCGCCGCGGGAATGCTTGAAAAAGCAGTCGCAGCACTTCAATGGCATGCTGTGATTGAATGCCAAAGCACTGTGAAACCGAATAAGCCCGCTTCTGTATCTGACATTGAAGCGGCGGATCTTATCGTGACCGTTGGACCTGTCGCTGATATGGCGAGATTCAATGGCAAATCTGTCTATCAGGCCTCTTTGGAGGCTTGCTATGCCGACGTTAAACAGTTGCTGGTTGAAGCAACTTCAAAGGCTAAGATCTTTAGACATGTTTCATCTTCTGAAGTTATTGAACCGTCAACCCAAAAACGAATTGTTGGCATTACTGCGTGCCCTACTGGGGTGGCGCATACCTTCATGGCGGCAGAAGCTGTAGAAGAAGAGGCCAAAGCACAGGGTATGTGGGTGAAAATTGAAACCCGGGGCTCTGTGGGCGCGAAAAACCAGCTGACCGAGGAAGAGATTGCAGCGGCAGACTTGGTCTTTATCGGCGCGGATATTGAAGTCGATATGGCTCGCTTTGATGGCAAGCGCGTTTATCGAACCAGTACGGGTGCAGCACTGAAGAAAACCAAGCAAGAACTAGCCAATGCGTTTGAGCAAGCCGAAGTTTATAAGCATGGTGGCACGAAAACGGATAACAGCAGTAAGAAAGAACGCACTGGTGCTTATAAACACCTGATGACTGGTGTTTCACATATGTTGCCTTTGGTTGTTGCTGGTGGGCTGTGTATCGCTTTGTCTTTCGTCTTCGGTATTGAAGCGTTCAAAGAAGAGGGCACACTGGCGGCGGCACTCATGGAAATTGGCGGCGCGAGTGCATTTGCGTTAATGGTTCCTGTGTTGGCCGGTTTTATCGCGTTCTCTATCGCTGACCGTCCGGGGCTGTCACCGGGTCTGATTGGCGGTATGCTGGCGAGTTCTACAGGCGCAGGCTTCCTAGGGGGTATTGTCGCGGGTTTCCTGGCTGGTTATTCAGCAAAACTGATTGCTGATAAAGTTCAACTGCCGGACTCTATGGCGGCGCTTAAGCCAATCTTGATCATTCCTTTGCTGGCGAGCTTGGTGACTGGCCTGGTCATGATTTTCGTGGTGGGTGGCCCAGTTGCAGGTGTGATGAACAGCCTGACCGAGTTCCTGAACAGCATGGGTTCGACCAATGCGGTTCTGCTGGGTGTGATCCTTGGTGCCATGATGTGCTTTGACTTGGGGGGGCCAGTTAACAAAGCGGCTTATACCTTTGGTGTTGGCTTGCTGGCTTCCCAAACTTACACACCAATGGCAGCTGTGATGGCTGCGGGTATGGTGCCTGCAATGGGCATGGGTCTGGCAACCTTGTTGGCACGCAGCAAGTTTAATGCTCAGGAACGTGAAGCGGGTAAAGCATCGTTTGTTCTGGGGATGTGTTTTATCTCTGAAGGTGCGATTCCTTTCGCGGCACGTGATCCAATGCGCGTTATACCAGCCTGTATGGTAGGTGGCGCTTTGACTGGTGCGCTGTCTATGTTGATTGGCGCAAAATTGATGGCTCCTCATGGCGGTATCTTTGTACTGTTCATTCCAAATGCCATCACACCAGTACTGCTTTACCTTGGTGCGATAGCAGCAGGTACTTTGGTGACAGGTTTTATTTATGCAGCATTGAAGCAAAGCGAAGAAACGCAAGCAGTTGTTCAGCATGCATAGTTGAAGTCTCAGCAAGCGTTAAGCCGACCTCGGGTCGGCTTTTTACGTTTAGTAGGGTCTGGCGGGGGTGTGCAAATTCAGGTCGTTCTGACCCATCATAAAGGTTACGTGAAGCTCCACTAACTGTTCACTTTCCCTTTGCCATGCTGCGTCGTTCTGTTGTTGGCAAAACTCCATCATGGCGACGATCAAGATATCCAGCTTTTTCAAACTCCAGCGTTTAATGTCTGGTTCGATATCTGATCGTGAAGCCAAAGCCTGCAGTTTTGCATAGCAAAACTGCAGGTAACTAAAGGCTTCTTCCGCTTTGCCTTCAAACTGATGGTGACGTTGTAACTTGGTGCAGCCATCCACAAAATAAGCGATAGCATCACTTCTGGTTAGGTCGATAGGCGGGTCAAAAATCATGGCTGGGGTTTGGGATACAACAGCAGCGAGTGTATCGACATTCCGATGTTCAGCGTCTTCGTACCAGTTTTGAATTTTCTTCATCCATGCGTCGACGACGTCCACAGTTTTCTCCCTGATAATAATTTTTTTGGCGGCATGGTGCCGCCATGGGAATGGGTGAAGCTTTTAGATACCTAGATCGTCCAACAAAGAGTCGGCTTCTGCCGCTTTTTTGGATTTACTCTTTTTCTTGTCTTTGGCATCGAGACTTTTGGCGACTTCCGTCTCCAGAATTTCATCAGGATTAATTTCATCGCCTTCCTCGAATTCTTCGAGTTGGATGAATTCTGTTCGCTCCATCGAAAGCTCAAGGTAGAAGATATTGTTATCTTCAGTGCTGAAGCTTACGCGGCGTGCCTGAGGGCGTTCAATATTGCTATCAACAGTGACATTAATATTCTTGTTGATCGCCATCATCTTGGGTTGGTTCTGTGTGATATTGGTTTGTAGCGAACGTTTCACTTTACCGGTGAAGTCACCCACGATTTGGTTCATGAGCTCCCCCAAAACGTCCGCGACTTCGTCAGAAGTGTGCAGGGTTGCAAGTTCTTCTTTTGGAATGCCCATGTGGGACATGTATTTCTGGTAGACCTCAAGCGCTGCTTTGGCTTCGAAATTAATCACCACTAATCCGGAGAAGCCGCCATCAAAAAGAACAAAGCAACCGAAGTCAGGTTTCAGGCTGGTCTTGGATATCTTCTGCACCATGGCGGAGTGGTGAACTTGTGTATCTGTTGCTTTCGAAAGGACCGCAGTTACCGATTGGCAAAGTTTCAGCAGAATGTCTTCAGTTGTGATGATTTTTGTTTTTCTCATGACTGGCTCACTCGTTCTGATGTTGGTTGAATCTTTACAAGTGTGGCACTAAATCTCTCATTCTGCTGAAATCTATCTTTGCTTTAACTGTTCACCGCATTTGACCCAAGTGATTGTAATAAATCAGCATGCTTACGATGGACGGCAACCAAAGAAGCGCGCAGTACTGGTCTGAGGTCATTGATGAGTCCCTCTGTGTCCGCATTTTCTGCCGCAGCGGATTTCTCTATCTGCATACACAGATCTGACAGTTCAATTGCGCCGATGCTACGTGATGACGTTTTAAGCTTGTGGGACAGCATTTTTACTTCCGCAAAATCATAAGGCGACTTGAACTCCGACAAGGTGTTGAGCTCAGGTTCGCAATGCTTAATGAATTCGCCCAGCACTTCTGCGTAGGTTTCGGTATCGCCCCAGAACAGCTTTTTCAGCACCTGAGGGTCTAGCTCTATCTCAACATATTCTTCGTCTTGCTGTGGGTCCTCTAACGATGGTTTTTCTGCTTCCGAAGAAGGCTTTTCGATTCCCGTCGGTTCCTCGTTAGGTTCAGCGAAGGGTTTACTTTGGGCACACCATTTCGCCAAGACTTTTTGAATCACATCGATTTCAACGGGCTTGGCAATAAAATCGTTCATCCCGGTTTCAATACAGCGCTCAGCTTCGCCGACCAGCGCATTAGCGGTGAGTGCGACGATAGGAACAAATTCGGCGCGTTCTTTTTGAATTTCGCGGATAGCTTTCGTTAGCTCATAACCATCCATGTTAGGCATGTGGCAGTCTGTGAGCACCAGAGAAAACGGCTGATTGCGATAGGCTCGCAGTGCTTCCTGACCGTCGGCTGTCATCACCACATGGTAGCCAAGGTAGGTAAGCTGCTTCTCTATCACCGTTTGGTTAGTGACGTTGTCTTCTGCCACCAATATCGTGCCATGGTTGTCCTGCGCACGTTCAATAAAGGCTTCTTTACCCCGAGTGTCGATAACTGGGTAGTCGGGGCTTTCGAGACCGACACAGATCCTTAGGCCACTGATCAAGCTGGAAAGTTTGAGCGGGGAAGAGAAAATCGCGAAAACATCGATACCGCCATAGCGTCTGACAGGGAGGTTCATGTCTAGCTCGAGGTAACGAATATCGATGTTTGACGGCACATAAGCCGGCATCAGTTGTTTGGTTTTCAGGTAATCGCGGCAAAGCACCACATATTTGATGTCATCGCGTGGAAATTTCTGAAGGTGCAACAATTCAATGGTGATGCTTTGCACCGATATATTCATGTTTTTCAGGTAATTATCAATACTTACCTTCAGCGCACCGTTTTCGAGGGTGTTGATACACACCACATTGTTGATGGTGGCGGCTGACTCACGCAGTACATCGATGTTGCAGTCATCCGGAGCCGTAACTTCTTGCGAGTAGGGAAGGGTAAAGGTCACCATAAAGGTTGAGCCAATGCCTTCTTCACTGGTAGCAGAAATAGAGCCACCCATCAAAGACGCTATATTACGACTGATAGCAAGGCCCAAACCCGAGCCGCCATAGCGCCGTGTGGTGGAATACTCAGCCTGTGTAAAGGGCTGGAATATAGCTTCTAGCTTGTCTTTACCAATCCCGATACCGTTGTCGCGGATTTCAATAAAGACTTTCGCTGTGCCATCCGTTGTATCCTGTGATTTTATCCATACCTGTACTTCGCCGCGATGTGGCTGCCCGCCGGAGAACTTGATGCCGTTTCCGATAATGTTAAACAGAATCTGTTTAATACGGGTTGGGTCGCCAAACATGGCGGTGGGGACATTTGGATCTACAAATAAGGTTAATGAAACGTTCTTCTCGGCCGCTTCTGTGGCCAGGTTATCCATCACCTGTTCTGCGATATGTCTGAGAGAAATGCTGACATTATCGATACGCATTTTACCGGCCTCTATGCGGGAAAAGTCGAGTATGTCATTAATAATAGATAATAATGAGAGCGCCGACTCCCTCACTGTGTTGGCGACACTCTTTTGAGACGCATCGAGTTTGGAGCGCAGCAATATATCGATCATACCGATCACACCATTCATTGGGGTGCGGATTTCGTGACTCATTGCGGCAAGGAACTGAGCTTTCGCTTTGGAGGCGGTTTCAGCTAACTCTTTCTGATAAAGCAACTGTTCTCTGGCTTGGTTGCGGGAAATGATGTGGTCGCGGAACGAGCTGAGTGCATGGGATATTTGCCCCACTTCATCAGGGCGGTCTTTATACAGGATCGGAATCTCAGTGTTGCCATCGGCCAGATTGCGCATAGTGTCCGCAAGTCGAGCGATTGGCTGCGTTACTTTTTTATAGATGTAGTAGGTCACAAAAATACTGACCACTGTCATCACTGCAAAAAGTGCAAAGAACGAAAACTGATTGTTGTTCAGCACGTTTCTTAAATTGGCCATGGAATTGGCGGCGCTGAAACTGGTTTCGCGGGAAAACTCCGTCAGCGAGGTTTCCAGTGCTTTGTATTCGTTAACATTAATGGCTTTAAGTGAAGACACAGCGATCAACTTTTTCGATGGGTCATATTGGTCAAATACCCGGCGAATACGCTCAGAAAATACTCTTCCTAATCCTTTGATGAGATCCAGCTGTTCGATGGTAGAAACGTCAGCGGTATTCTTTCTCAAGTAGTTAATATGATTACGGAAAAACGCTTCATTGGCATCAAAACGATCCCGTTGATTTTCCTCGCCGCTAAGGTAGAAAAACAGGGCAGACGTCATGTCATCAACTTCATCCCTGATTAGCCATACATAATGCTGCGTATCTTGCTTTGACAGGAGCTCAGAGGTTTCTTTACTGCTGTCCATCAGGTTGATGGAATCAAAAAGCTCTGGCGCTAACGTGGCAGAAATAATTCGCTTCTCATTCAGTGCCCAAGATTCTCTCTTAGGGTCGTACTGTCCGATAACATCATTTTCTATCTTATCGACGAAGTTGCCGTAGATGGTTTCAATGTTATTTAGATGACTTGTATGATCGCCGTGCAATTTCTTGAGTTCGTTGAGCGAGACTTCAAACTGATTCTTGTTACGATAGAAATTCTCGAGAGCGGTTTCTTGACCTAAGGCGTAACTGAGCATGCTACGGTTCATTTCGCCAGCATAGCGAAGCATGGAGACTGAGAGTAAGGCGCTTGGAATTTCCAGCCGGCTGGTTTTGTTGGTATCTATACTGACGCTGTTGTGCTTCACATAGGTAAAAACTGACAGCAGCATGGCGCAGAGTGTCACCATGGCCATGATAAGACCAACTTTACCGACGATACTTTTAGAAAATGGGAACTGATTAGCGCGCTGAATCCGTTCGTCAGACATCATATTTCCTTAACCTTGCATTCAAGCACTGATCAGCAACGTGCTGTGTGGCCGTAATCATTTTTTATTGGTTTTAATAAAGGCATCGCCACTTGTGCAATAAATTCATGAAATCAGTGGTTTAGAATTTTGAAGACAAGTGCAGTGCAGGCACCTTGTTACGCTAAACCGGACTATCATGTTCTTGGGAACTTATAATGTAGACGTCGTAATCGCAATATGGAGACATTGATTTCAATAAAGTGACATCAGGCGTAATTATTGGTACCAATTTGAGGCTGAGGGCAATAAAATTGCGGGATGAGCTTTATCACTGGAGGTAAAAATGGTCGTTGAATCGGATGGGTATGCAGCGCTGATTGAGTTTTTTGTCGATAATCTGGGGCAGTTTTCAGAGCCTGGCGACAAAGTTGGCTCTGAAACCATCGATGATCTCGTGCATGAATTGGTCGCGAGCCAAATTATGGCAATCTGTGACCAGAACAAAGACATGCCACAGGCACTGCGCTTCGAGATCATGAGAGAAGCCGATAAAATCGTAGCTGACCTAGAAGAGATCCTCAGCTCTGTCTGGCACCAGAAACCAACTTACAGCCAAATTAATATTCTTGAAGAATACATTGGTCTGGTGAAAAACCTGTTCGATGCGACTGTGTCTGAGTTGGTCTAAATATCACCTCCCGCATCCTGCTTTTTGCAATATAGTTGCACCAAACAGAACCAACATTAAAATGCGCCTGTTATTTATCGCTTCAAGGCGCATTTCATGAAACTCCATGCAGTACATCATCTCTATCAGCAACGACTGGCTCAATCGACCCGTCCTTTTAAAGCGAGGGGAGCAAATGTTGAACGCTGCCCTCAATGCATGGTTGTGAGTCGCCTTTGTATTTGCGAAGAGAAAGTCTCGTATCCAACCAACGCGGCGTTTCTGTTGGTGATGTATGACGATGAAGTGTTGAAACCCAGCAATACAGGACGCCTTATCGCAGATACGGTTGAAGATACCTTTGCGTATATTTGGTCTCGCACTGAGCCGAATAAAGAAATGCTGGATTTGGTGAATGATCCCAAATGGCAGCCCTATATCGTTTTCCCTGCTCAATATGCTCAACCAGAAAGGGTGCATGCTGAGCCTGTCATCAGCGAAGGCAAACGGCCACTTTTTATCATGATTGACGGAACCTGGCAGGAAGCGAAAAAGATTTTCCGGAAAAGCCCCTGGATGGCGCGTTTCCCAGTGCTGAGTATTAAGGCTGAGGCTTTATCCCGCTACGGTGTCCGCGAAGCGAGTGGTGAAAGCCAACTCGCTACTGCAGAAGTGGCAGCAAAGGTATTGGCACTAAACGGTGACAGATTGGCGGGCGAAAGTTTAGACGCTTGGTTTGATGTGTTTAGAGAGCACTATCTTACGGGTAAGAAACAGAGGCAGTTACCTGTTCCCGGCGCGTTAGATAAGTACCGAGAAGTGGTACAAAGACAATCCAAAGATTGATGGGGTGTATACCCAAACCAAATTTGCGATGAGATGCGCACAAATAGCGGAGGTCATTGGGTTGCAGAGAAGGTATTTTGTTTTTAATCACATTCATACCTCGCTGAAACAGGGATAATTTGGGCAGTTTAGCGAATTGAAAATTGGAACAATGGAGTAAAGGATGTATTACGGCTTTGACGTAGGCGGCACGAAAATTGAGTTTGGTGCGTTTGATAGTGAATTGAAACGCCAAGCAACAGAACGTGTTCCTACACCAGGCGACAATTACGAGCAGTTGATTGAAACACTTGCGGCGCTGGTGGCGAAGTACGATGCACAGTTTGGCTGTGAAGGCACTGTGGGTATCGGCATTCCGGGTATTGAAAAAGCGGAAGACGGCACCGTTTTGACGGTTAACGTGCCTGCAGCGAAAGGGCGCACGCTACGTGCAGATCTGGAAGCGAAGATAGGTCGTGCAGTTGCTCTTAACAACGACGCAAACTGTTTTGCGCTCTCAGAAGCATGGGATGAAGAGCTACAGGGTGAAAAGGTCGTTCTGGGACTGATTCTGGGCACCGGATTTGGTGGCGGTATCATTGTCGATGGCAAAGTCGTATCAGGCAAAAACAACGTTGCAGGCGAACTAGGTCACATGCGTATGCCAATCGACGCTTGGCTTCATCTGGGTGACAATGCGCCGATCTTTGACTGTGGCTGTGAAAAGAAAGGGTGTATCGATAACTACCTGTCGGGCCGTGGTTTTGAAATGCTCTATGCGCATTTTCATGGCGAAGAAAAGAAAGCCATCGACATTATTAATGCATTCAAGGCTGGCGAAAAAACTGAGTCTGAGTTCGTTGATAAATACATGGAAATGCTTGCGATGGTGTTTGCGGGTCTTTTCACTGGTATTGACCCAGATGTTGTTGTACTGGGCGGTGGTTTGTCTAATTTTGAATACATTTATGAAGAAATGCCAAAGCGCGTGCCTAAATACCTGCTGTCCATCGCGAATGCGCCTAAAATCATCAAGGCAAAACACGGTGACTCAGGTGGTGTGCGAGGTGCCGCATTCCTGAATATACAGCGATAAAGTGATTAGACCCGCTGTATAAACCTTTGTAATCTAGATAAATTCGAGGCACCGCAAAAGCGGTGCCTTTCGTTTAAATAAAGCCATCGAAATGTGAGAAGGTGGCATAGCAAGAATAATCACAAGAAAGAGTTTGGTAAGCATTGTTGAGTTATAAATTTTCGCGAGCATTAATTGCAATCTTCGTTTTGCTTTTCTTTTCTGTAGCCACCGTCGTTTGGTTTTTTGTTGGTGGGGCAAAATCGAGTTACGTCATCTCTCCTACGGATTTTGAGTTCCGTTACATTGACGATACCCCAATGGGTGGTGATACACACGGGCGTGTCTATATCAACGAAGAGGGAGATGTAGCATTAGAGTGTGAACTGGGCGCAGGGTACCGTTGGCCATTTTGTGAAGTGGCGATCAGCGTCAGTCCTAGTGTGACGCGCGGGATTGATTTGAAAAACTACCATTCCATGATCATTGAGGCCGCTTATAAGGCTCCAGCACCCAATCAGCGTCTGCGTGTTTATCTGCGTAACTATGATGAAGCGTATTCAACCACTGAAGATCCAGTTTCACTTAAATTCAACGGCATTGAATACAATCCGACTGAATCCATGTCCGAAATTGTATTGCCGCTGAACTCCTTCCAGGTGCTTTCCTGGTGGATATCGGATCTAGATATTCCGCTTGAGCACGCCGGGCCAGACATGACAAACATCTCCTTGATTGAGATTGCGACCGGCAGTGCGCCAACGATCGGAAGTCATGAACTCATCATCAAGAATGTCCGCTTTGAGGGCATGATGGTCACAGAGGCTGAATTGTTCCGCGCCCTGACGTTCATCTGGTTGGCTACGGCGACACTCTTACTTGCTGTGAAATACACGCAAAGCCGTCGTGTATATGATGCGGAAAGACGTCGTGCAAATCGATTGAAGGCCATTAACACTGCGTTGAAACAGCAGAGTGAAACCTTGTCTATCATGGCAACAACGGATGCTTTGACTGGGCTCCGTAACCGCATGGATATTTACCGTGAGTTAGAAAAAGCGTTGGCTTCGACAAACGGAAAGAACTGTACAGCGCTGTGCATGGACATTGACCACTTTAAGAAGATCAATGACAACTATGGCCATGACATGGGCGACAAGTTGTTAGTGTCGGCCGCTGATGTGCTTCGCGAGTCGGTATCCTCTAGCGATGTGATTGTCCGCTGGGGCGGGGAAGAGTTCGTGATTTTCTGTCCAAACCGCAACCTCGCTCAGGCATCGTTTCTGGCAGAGAAAATTCGGTCGGCGTTTGAGACCACAGAGTGGCCACATGACGCAGAATTGACCTGCAGCGTGGGTGTGTCTTCTATGCGTGAAGGCAGTATTGCAGCCATGATCGCCGATGCGGACGATGCGCTATACCGCGCTAAACAAAATGGCCGTAACCGTGTTGAGGTATTTGCTGAGTCATTTATTGCCACGGTATAAATCATCAACAAAGGTCTACAGACCTTAGAAATAGAAAGAAGCCGCATTTAAGCGGCTTCTTCGTTTGTATACCCAAACAACCTGAAGATGCAGGATTCAGCGAGATTGACTGACGTTGTGTTCGCGGCGTTCCTTTGCAGGTGTAGTCATCTCCATCAAAAAGGAACAACAAAGGGCACGGCGTCAGTCAACTC
>NZ_LASY01000142.1:0-18832 GCF_000973155.1 Grimontia sp. AD028
ACTAGGCGGCACACACCTCGCCGCGCCTAAAACGCTTATGGCTAGAACAAAATTTAACCACCAAAGGTCAACAGCCCCTAGCAAGCAGAGACAAAAACAGCGCCTTTTGGCGCTGTTTTTGGTTTCTCAGCTATCAGTTACGTTTTGCTTTGGCAAAGGCATCGGCAAAGGCGCCACCGAAACCGGATTGCTGGCCGCCACGGTTATCACGGCGGTTGTTGTCATTGCGGTTATTGCCGCTAAAGCTGCGTTCCTGATGGCGAGGACGTGATTCGCGGGCAGGTTTGTTATCTGAACCCGGTTCATCACTCAGGCGCATTGAAAGACCAATACGCTTACGCTGCAGATCGACTTCCATCACCTTCACTTTCACTACATCGCCAGCTTTGACGACTTCACGTGGGTCAGAAATGAACTTATCTGACAGCGCAGAGATATGTACCAGACCGTCCTGATGTACGCCGACATCAACAAAAGCGCCGAAGTTAGTCACGTTGGTGATCACGCCTTCCAGCACCATTCCCGGGATCAGATCTTTCACTTCATTGACGCCATCGGCAAAGGTGGCGGTCTTAAACTCTGGGCGTGGGTCGCGGCCAGGTTTTGCCAGTTCTGCCAGAATGTCGGTCACGGTCGGGATACCAAAGGTATCGTCAGCGTAGTCTGCTGCTTTCAGCGCACGAAGGAAGTCGTGGTTGCCAATCATGGCATCAACGCCTTTACCGGATTTCTCGGCAATGCGTTTCACGACAGGATAAGCCTCTGGGTGAACAGAAGAGCCATCCAGTGGGTTTTTACCCTTCATGACACGAAGGAAGCCTGCACACTGCTCAAAGGCTTTCGGGCCAAGGCGCGGCACTTTCAGCAGGGTTTTACGATCTTCAAAGCGGCCGTTTTCGTCGCGGAAGGCCACAATGTTGGCTGCCATGGTGGTAGAAAGGCCTGCGACGCGGGTCAATAGCGCTGCAGAGGCACTGTTTACGTCGACACCGACGGCGTTTACACAGTCTTCCACGACGGCGTCCAGACGCTTGGCAAGCTGGCTTTGGCTAACATCATGCTGGTATTGGCCTACACCGATAGATTTCGGATCGATTTTCACCAGTTCAGCGAGTGGGTCTTGCAGACGACGGGCGATAGAAACCGCACCACGAAGTGACACATCAAGGCCCGGGAACTCGGTCGCGGCAAGCTCAGATGCGGAGTAAACCGACGCACCTGCTTCACTGACCATCACGGTTTGGATTTTCTCACCCGCATCTTTCAGCATGCCAGCCACAAAGGCGTCGGTTTCACGGGAAGCTGTGCCGTTACCAATCGCAATCAAATCCACATTGTGCTTTTTCACCAGTGCCATCACCACGCGTGCAGATTCTGCAATTTTGTTTTGTGGCGGCGTTGGATAGATGGTGGCGGTATCCAAAAGCTTACCGGTGTTGTCGATCACCGCGACTTTACAACCGGTGCGAAGGCCAGGGTCGATACCCAAGGTGCAACGAGGGCCAGCAGGTGCGGCCATCAGCAAGTCTTTCAGGTTATCGGCGAAGACCTTAATCGCGTCAGTTTCTGCCATCTCACGTAGATTACCCATCAGCTCGGTTTCCATGTGCATCAAAATCTTGATACGCCATGCAAAGCTCACGACCTGCTTACGCCAGCGGTCAGCGGCTGCAGCGCCAATGGTCACGCCATAGTGGTCACTGATGATGGTTTCACAATATGAGCCAGTGGATTTTTCATCCTGACCCGGATCGGCATTCAGTGACAGTTGCAAAATCCCTTCATTGCGGCCGCGGAACATCGCGAGCGCGCGGTGCGAAGGCACCTTGCTGAGCAATTCATCATGGGCGAAGTAGTCTTTAAACTTCGCGCCTTCTTCCTCTTTACCTGCGACCACGCGGGCTTGAATTTCCGCGCTTTGGTTCAGATGACGGCGGATTTTGTCCAGCAGCGCGGCATCTTCGGCAAATTGCTCCATCAAAATCGCACGGGCACCGTCGAGTACTGCTTTGGTATCAGCAAAGCCTGCGTCAGCGTTTAAGTATTTCGCCGCTTCGGTTTCTGGTTCGTGGTCTGGCTGTTCCCACAGCAGGGTTGCCAGTGGTTCGATGCCGGCTTCAATTGCGATTTGACCTTTGGTACGGCGCTTGGGTTTATAAGGCAGGTACAAGTCTTCAAGACGGTTTTTACTGTCTGCATCCAGAATGTCTTTTTTCAGTGCGTCGGACAGTTTGCCTTGCTCATCAATCGATTTCAGAATCACCTGGCGGCGCTCTTCCAACTCACGTAGGTAACCCAAGCGGGATTCAAGGTTACGCAACTGGGTGTCGTCAAGGCCGTTGGTCACTTCCTTACGGTAACGGGCAATAAAGGGGACGGTATTGCCGTCATCCAGCAGGTTTACTGCCGCAATAACCTGTGCATCGCGTACATTCAGTTCCGTCGCGATCTGTTGGTAGATTGAAGTTGTCATGGTGTTCCTTAGATTTATTGTCACGCCGCAGCGTCACCTTAGTGTTCGTCTTGCTGGTAGCGGATACTGTTGACGTACCAGACTTTCGGCCCTTCCGGTGTAGTCACCACCGCTTCGTCATCCACTTCTTTTTTTATCAAAGCGCGTGCCATAGGGCTGTCGATAGAAATGTAGTCTTTCCGGCCATAAATTTCGTCGGGACCGACAATGCGGAAGGAGAGAGTGTCGCCATCTTCGTTTTCAATATCGACCCAGGCACCGAAAAACACCTTACCGTCCTGTTGAGGGCTATAATCGACCACACGCAGGATTTCGAGACGTTTTCGGAGGTAGCGGACGCGGCGGTCTATCTCGCGCAGCAAGCGCTTATTGTAGGTGTAGTCCGCGTTCTCTGAACGGTCGCCAAGACTGGCGGCCCAAGAGACAATCTTGGTGATTTCCGGGCGGCGCTCTTTCCAGAGGTAATCGAGCTCTTGTTTGAGTTTGTTGTAGCCTTCCCGGGTGACCAAATCGGTTTTTTTCATTCTGCTTTCCGAGCGATTGTTTCGTTTTCCGGCAAGAGTTATAACCGCTTTGCTGCCATGATTAAAGCGAAGCTGCCCGGCAACGTTAAGCTGAGGCACGAATTTCGCATTCAATTTTCTGGGGCAGGGTTACAACTGGTAACAGTTTTTCTTCCCACAGGACGTTACTCTGATGTTTTATATCAGTGTCAGACTTTAATATTGTTGGTGGCATTTCCACCACACGGAGAGAAAGGTAAGTCATGCAAGATAATCATAAGATCCTGGTTGTTGACGATGATATGCGTCTTCGCTCGCTGCTCGAGCGTTACTTGTCTGAGCAAGGTTTTCAGGTACGCAGTGTGGCGAATGCCGAGCAAATGGACCGTTTGCTCTCTCGTGAGAACTTTCACCTGATGGTGTTGGACCTGATGTTGCCGGGTGAAGATGGCCTCTCTATCTGCCGCCGACTGCGTCAGGCGAACAACCAATTGCCGATCCTGATGCTAACGGCAAAAGGCGACGAAATTGACCGCATCGTGGGGCTGGAAGTGGGAGCAGATGATTATCTGCCGAAGCCATTTAACCCACGCGAACTGCTGGCACGTATTCGTGCGGTATTGCGCCGTCAGACGGTAGAAGCGCCGGGTGCGCCTTCCAGTGAAGAAAAAATTGTCGAGTTTGGCCAGTTCCGCCTGAATTTGGGCACTCGTGAAATGTTCCGTAATGACGAGCCATTGACTCTGACTTCCGGCGAGTTTGCCGTGTTGAAGGCACTGGTGACCAATGCCCGTGAGCCGATGTCCCGCGACAAACTGATGAACATGGCTCGTGGTCGTGAGTACTCCGCGATGGAGCGTTCGATTGACGTTCAAATATCGCGTCTTCGCCGCATGATTGAAGAAGATCCAAGCAAACCTCGCTATATTCAGACCGTTTGGGGTCTGGGCTACGTGTTCGTACCGGACGGAGAAGCCTAATTAATGCGCTTCTCTCCACGCAGTAACTTTGCTCGTACGCTCGTGGTGCTGGCTGGCCTTCTGATTGCCAGCCAGATCTTCTCTTACCTCACCATCCTCAACTACGCCCTGCTGCCAAGCATCAAACAGTTCAACAAAATCCTCGCTCATGAAATCGAAGTCATGCTGGATGACGATTTGCTGTTATCGAACGGCAAGGTTTATCACATGGATGAACTGTTACGTCGTCAGTTACTCGAGAAGCTTGGTGTCACCATGCACGATGACGATGAGCCAGCGATGATGGAGGAGTTTGATAACGCCGCGTCGGTGGATTATCTCAGTGCGGACATGTCTGAGAAGCTCGGTGCCCCGACAGAAGCGCGTATCAGCCTGGAGTCGAAGAACTATGTGCTCTGGTTGGAAAGTGAGGCGTTTTCCGGTTACGTGATGCGGATACCGCTGTCAGAGCTGCATCAGGATGACTTCCAGCCCCTGTTCTTCTATTCCATGTTTATCGCCTTACTGGTGATCGGTGGCGGCTGGATGTTCATTAAAGTGCAGAACCGACCATTGGCGGCACTGGAACGTGCAGCGCAGGATGTGGGACACGGGAAATTCCCGGAACCTTTACCAGAGCGCGGTGCGTCAGATATCCGTGCGGTGACGAAAGCGTTTAATCAGATGAGCGAAGGCATTCGCAAACTGGAGGAAGACAGGGCACTGCTGATGGCAGGTGTCAGCCATGATCTCCGTACGCCATTGACCCGGATTCGTCTGGCGACCGAAATGATGTCGCCGGAAGACAGTTATCTGGCTGAGAGCATGATTAAAGACACCGAAGAGTGTAATGAAATCATCAACCAGTTTATGGATTACTTGCGTTCGGTTCAGCTTCAGGACATGACAGAGATTGACCTGAATGTGGTGGCCGAAGATGTGTCTGTCGCTGATGGTGCGACAGGGCATGATCTTGAAGTATCTAAAGGTGAGCTGGTTGGAAAGCTTGATGCTAACGAGGTGGCTATCCGCCGTGCGGTGACTAACTTGGTGGTGAATGCAGTGCGCTATGGTGGCGGTTGGGTCAAAATCAGTACCGGTACGTCTGCCGACCGTCGACATCAGTGGATTGCGGTGGAAGATAATGGACCGGGTATCGCAGCCGATCAGATTGACACTGTATTGCAGCCTTTTACCCGTGGTGATACGGCTCGCGGAAGCGAAGGGACCGGGCTTGGTCTTGCCATCGTCAAGCGTATTACTGAGCAGCATAACGGCACGCTAAAACTCAACCAGCGCTCACAGGGTGGCTTGCGGGCGCAGATTGTCTTGCCAGTGGCTAAACGCCAGCCGAGAAAGCGGCGTTAAAAGCATCTTTACCGATAAAAACGCGGATTTTGAATCCGCGTTTTTTTATTTTTTGATATGAAAATCCACTCATAAACTTGTCTCATGTTTGAACCATCTGCTAATACTGTAATACAGTGCCGATACAGCAGAGATGAAACATGAAGATAGTCATCGACCCGCAGGATCCGTCCCCGAAGTTCAAACAATTGATGACGCAGATACAGCGTCAGATTGTTGCCGGGACGCTCATTCCTGGGGAGAAGCTGACTTCTGTCAGAAAGTTAGCGGCAGAGTTGAATATCAATCCGATGACGATTTCACGTTGCTACCAGAACATGGAAGAAGAAGGCTGGTTAGAACGTAAACGCGGTGTGGGCATGATTGTTGCGCGGCAAGGACTGCAGGGCCGGATGGAAGACCGCTTTGGATTTATAGAGCCCACCCTGAAAGCGCTGATTGATGATGCCCGGGAAGTGGGTTACAGCAAATCAGAAGTGATGGCGCTGGTGATGCAGTATTGGGAAGACTGATTAGCAACACTGGTTGAATGAAGAAAGGGCGGATATCCGCCCTTTTTTTTATGCGTTGCTGTATTTGTCGTTGTTACCAAGCCAGCGGGTGATAATGGCTTTGGCGTTGTCCGGATAGTTTTGGTGCAAATATAACGCGAGTTTCTGCACTTCAGGGATGAGTTTCTGATCGCGAACCAAATCGGCAATCTTAAACTCTGCCATCCCCGTTTGTTTGGTGCCCAAGAGCTCACCTGAACCACGAATTTCCAGATCGCGCTGAGCAATCACAAAACCATCACTGCTTTCACGCAACACGCCTAATCGCTGTGTAGCGGTCTTTGATAGCGGAGCGTGATACAAAAGCACACAGTGGCTGGCGACGGAACCACGTCCGACACGGCCACGAAGCTGGTGAAGCTGCGCCAGACCGAGACGCTCAGGGTTTTCGATGATCATCAGACTGGCGTTTGGCACATCCACGCCGACTTCTATCACGGTAGTGGCGACCAAAAGATGAAGCTCACCGGATTTAAACGCCTGCATCACTTCCTGTTTTTCTGCCGCTTTCATCCTGCCATGTACCAGACCGATTTTTAGATCGGGCAGGGCACGCGCCAAATCATCAGCAGTTTCTGCGGCAGCTTGCGCTTCCAACACCTCAGACTCATCAATTAGGGTACACACCCAATAAGCCTGACGCCCTTCTTCCAAACAAGAAGCGTGGACACGATTAATGATGTCGATGCGTCGGGTATCTGGCACGGCAACGGTTTGGATCGGCGTTCTTCCTGGTGGTAGCTCGTCGATGATGGAGGTGTCGAGATCGGCATAGGCAGTCATCGCCAGCGTACGTGGAATAGGCGTCGCAGTCATGATGAGTTGGTGGGGATGAATGCCTTGCTTCATCCCTTTCTCACGAAGCTCAAGGCGCTGGTGGACGCCAAATCGATGCTGCTCATCGATGATGACGAGCGCAAGTTTGTCGAACTCGACATGCTTTTGGAAAAGGGCGTGGGTGCCCACCACCATTTTTGCCTCGCCGCTGGCGATTTTGGCAAGCTCGGCTTCTTTGGCTTTGCCGGTCAGCTTACCCGCGAGCCAACCAACAGAAATACCCAGAGGCTCCAGCCAATTGGCAAAGTTAATCGAATGCTGCTCAGCAAGGAGTTCCGTCGGTGCCATCAAAGCAACCTGATAGCCTTGCTCTATCACCTGCAATGCAGCGAGTGCAGCCACTAAGGTTTTGCCTGAGCCCACATCACCCTGTACCAAGCGCATCATGGGTTTTTCCAATCCCATGTCGCGTTCGATATCAGCCACCACGCGGGATTGTGCGCCCGTTGGCGTAAATGGCAAGGATTCCAAGAGTTTTGGCTTTAACTCGGTGGAAGGTGGCAGCGAAAATGTCGGATCTTGCTGCAATTTGCTGCGAACTGCGAGCATCGAGAGATTTTGCGCTAACAGTTCTTCAAGGATCAGGCGCTTCTGAGCCGGGTGTTCACCCTTCTCCAGCTGGGTCACCGAAATATCCGGTGTCGGGCGATGCAGGATTTTCAGGGCGTCACGCAGGGTGATTTGTCTGTCGTATAAGCCTTCCGGTAAGAGCTCCTGCACGGCAGCACCTTCGAGTAACTCAAGCGCCTGATCGGTCAGATTTCTGAGCGTCAGCTGGCGAAGGCCTTCTGTGGTTGGGTAAACCGGCGTCAGGGTTTCTTCAAGCGAAAGCTCAGTGGGCTCGGAGAAGACTTTATATTCGGGATGGATGATTTCAAGGCCACCCTGACCGCGTTTGATTTCACCATAGGCTTTGACGCGCTTGCCCTGTTCAAGACTGTTTTTCATTGCCGCATTGAAGTTGAAAAAACGCAGCGTGAGCGAGCCGTTACCATCAGTGATTTTCACTGTCAGCATGCGACGGCGGCCAAAGACAGTGTTGTTGCTAACTACTTCACCTTCAACGGTGGCATGCTGGCCCGGCATCAGACTCATGATAGGCCAGATACGGGTGCGGTCTTCATAGCGGTAGGGGAGATGAAACAGCAGATCCTGCACCGTGAAAAGCCCCAGCTTTTCCAGCTTCTCTGCCATTTTTCCGCCGACTCCGGTCAGCGAGGTAACGGGAACGGCATCCAACATTGACGCGCGCATGGTGTGTTAATCTCTCCTAAATCAATACGATTACAGGCTTATTTCGCTGCCTGCATCTTGGCCCACCAGGCTTCATCAGCAACGATTTGGCCTTCTTCATCCAAATCTGGGTAAGGCAGTCCCTTACGTTTTGCGACTTTTGCCAACACCGGATGACCACGCTCGAAGATGATGCGGTCAACTTCCGCTTGTGGGATCAAAGTGCGTGTACGCTGGTACATGCCTGCGTTTTGGCGCTGGCGCTGCGCTTCATACAAAATCAGCGCGCTGGCGACCGAGACATTCAGTGACTGTACCATACCTATCATGGGAATGATGATGTCTTGATCAGCCAATTCAAGCGCTTGCTTGCTGATGCCGGTCTTTTCCTGACCCATCACGATGGCGGTCGGTTTGGTGTAATCAATCTCACGAAAATCAACAGCGGTATCAGACAGGTTGGTCACCAGTATCTGCATGCCTTTGGCTTTCAGGGTTTCAAACGCCTCTGGTGTATTGTCATGGGTGACAACGTCTACCCAGTTTCGTGCACCTGCAGAGGTGCCGCCCAATGCGCGCATTTTGCTGTCTTTCGGCCAGACGGCATGAACCTGATGGACACCGACAGCGTCCGCAGTGCGGATAATGGCGGAGATGTTGTTTGGCTTATGGACTTCTTCCATGCACACAGTAAGGTCCGGCTGGCGGGTAGCCAATACTTCATGGATGCGTGCAAAACGTTCTGGTGTCATGGTGTTTTTCTCGTTTATAAAAACGCCCGCAAAGGGCGGGCGTTAAAGACTTAACAGTTAGCCTGTCAGTGCATTAATTCTTCTGTCGGCTGACTTTTACCACATTCGGCATGATACGGATACGGCGCATGATATTTGCCAGATGGACACGGTTATGAGTCGTGAGTTTCACGTAAATCGTGTACAGACGGCCATCGCGCTCTTCCGTCGTCAAACCCTGAATGTTAGAGCCGGTTGCGGCAATGGTGTTGGTCAAATCGGCCAGTGCGCCCTGATGGTTTAGCATGTCAACGCGCAGTGCGGTCGCAAAGTCCTGATCAATGTCATCACCCCATTCGACAGACATATATTTGTCTGGCTCCTGACTATAACCGCGGATGTTGGCACACTCTTCACGGTGAATGACCAGTCCTTTGCCTGGGCTGACGTGTCCGACGATGTGATCGCCCGGAATAGGACGACAACAGTTCGCGTAAGTCAGCAAGATACCTTCAGCGCCACGGATTGGCAGGCATCCACCTTGCTCCTCCAGGCTGTCAGCATCACCAAGCAGACGCTTGGCAATCACCACGCTCATCAGCTCGCCGGCACCAATATCTGCCAGCAGATCTTCCTCGCTTTCGAGCTTGAGATCGTGCAAGACCTTGTCGATGTTTTCCTGCTCGATGTCCTGAATATTCTTCTCGCCAAGGGCGTGGTTCAGAAGACGGCGACCCAGAATCACAGACTCTTCGCGACGCTTGGTTTTCAGTACCTGACGAATCTTGGTACGCGCACGGGAAGTTACCACATAGTTGAGCCACGCCGCGTTTGGACGCGCGCCAGGGGCAGTGATGATCTCTATGGTCTGGCCGTTTTTCAGCGGTTGGCTGAGCGGGTAAGACTGACGGTTCACTCTCGCGCCGACGCAAGAGTTACCGACGTCCGTATGCACGGCATAAGCGAAGTCCACAGCGGTCGCGCCAACAGGCATTTCAACGATGCGGCCTTTCGGCGTAAACACGAACAGCTCGTCCGGGAACAAATCTGATTTCACGCTCTCGATAAACTCAAACGAGCTACCTGCGCTTTGCTGAAGTTCCAGCAGGCTTTGCATCCAACGCTGCGCACGCACCTGCGCGGTGGTGCCACCGCCGCCCGCACGGTCTGCACCGTCTTTGTATGCCCAGTGTGCCGCCACACCTTTGTCCGCCATCTGATCCATGTCTTCGGTACGGATTTGTACTTCAACAGGGACACCGTGAGGGCCGATCATGGAGGTATGAAGCGACTGATAGCCGTTGGCTTTCGGTACCGCGATGTAGTCTTTCATGCGGCCCGGGCGTGGCTTATACAGATTGTGCATTTGCCCCAGCACGCGATAACAGGTATCCACCGAATCGACAATCACACGGAAGGCATAGAGGTCCATGATGGTGTGGAAGCGCTGCTCCTTGTTCTTCATCTTGTTGTAGATGGAGTAGAGGTTCTTCTCACGACCCAACACCTTGGCATTGATACCCGCATCCTGGAGGCGGCCTTCAATTTCGGCGTGGATTTTCTGGATCATTTCTTTGCGGTTGCCGCGCGCATGAATCACTACCTCGCGCAATACGCGGTAGCGGGTTGGATAGAGGGCTTCAAAGCCAAGCTCTTCCAGTTCCACTTTGATGTTGTGGATGCCCAGACGGTGCGCCAGTGGTGAGAATATCTCGAGGGTTTCGCGGGCAATGCGGCGACGTTTGTCCGGACGTAATGCACCCAGCGTACGCATGTTGTGCGTGCGGTCAGCGAGTTTGATAAGGATAACGCGGATGTCATGGGCCATGGCCATGATCATTTTGCGGAAGTTTTCCGCCTGCGCTTCCTGACGGTCGCGGAATTTGAGCTTATCGAGCTTGGAGACGCCATCGACGAGATCGGCAACGGTATCGCCAAAACGTTGCTGGAGGTCTTCTTTGGTGACGTCAGTATCTTCAATCACATCATGCAGCAGGGCTGCCATCAAGGTTTCGTGATCGAGGCGCATCTCCGCAAGAATACGGGCAACAGCGATAGGGTGGATGATGTATGGTTCCCCGCTTGAGCGGGTTTGCCCTTCGTGGGCATCTCGCGCGACCAAATACGCTTGCCGGAGTGCCTCTAAGTGCGACTCCGGCAAGTATTGTGCTGCGACTTCTTTCAGGCTATCGAAGAGATACAATCTGCCTGTTTCCCTGAAGTTAGATTAGCGAAGAGTACCTGTG
Source organism: Grimontia sp. AD028 (assembly GCF_000973155.1). Classification (NCBI taxonomy): domain Bacteria; kingdom Pseudomonadati; phylum Pseudomonadota; class Gammaproteobacteria; order Vibrionales; family Vibrionaceae; genus Grimontia; species Grimontia sp. AD028. The sequence goes on from NZ_LASY01000142.1 coordinate 10,902, forward strand.
ATGGTGCTTACAGCAGCCATTTCTGCAGCTTCTTGTTCTTGCTGCTCTTGGCGCTCACGTGCATCCAGGATCTCTTTAGTGATCAGGCCTTCCTCAATTTCACGCAGAGCGATAACAGTTTGCTTATCGTTCTCTTCCTGAACCAGTGAGTCTTTACCACCAGTTTGCATTTGGCGTGCGCGACGAGCTGCTACCAATACTAGATCGAAGCGGTTGCCAATTTTTTCAACAGCGTCTTGAACGGTTACGCGTGCCATGAAGAACTCCAGTAAGTAATAAAATCAAAATGACCGAAAATTATACAAAAGCGAACTGACCTAAACAACAAACATCTTTCAATAGCGATGCTTATTAGTCCAACAACCTGTCGATCATGTCATGGTGACGGCTGTATTGCTTGTCTTGCTTCATTCGCTCGGCGCGAAGGATGGCTTTGATGTCCATCAGGGCCACATCGAAATCATCGTTCACGATAACGTAATCATACTCGTTATAGTGAGAGATCTCAGAACGGGCTTCTTCCATGCGCTTTGCGATGACCTCATCAGAGTCCTGACCGCGCGCATTCAGGCGGCGCTCAAGCTCTTCACGGCTTGGCGGCAGAATGAAGATGCTTTTTGCGTTCGGCATTTTCTCGCGAATTTGCTGAGCGCCCTGCCAGTCGATGTCGAGGAAAATATCGACGCCTTTTGACAACATTTCTTCAATCCACAGGCGTGATGTGCCATAGAAATTACCGAATACTTCGGCGTATTCCAGGAAGGCTTCTTGTTCGATCAGCGCTTTAAAGTCCTCAACTGACACGAAATGGTAGTGAACACCGTTCTCTTCGCCCGGACGAGATGCACGGGTGGTGTGAGAAACAGACACTTTCATGTCGTAACGAGGATTGTCTTTCAGCAATGCCGAAATCAGGCTTGATTTACCGGCACCACTTGGCGCTGAAACGATGTAAAGCGTACCTTGGCTCATGGTCTTGATCACTGTGAGGTTAAAGGGCGCGCAGGGTACCATGACCCGCACAAAATTTGAATTCCACTTTTAGGATAACTCAATAATGGCAGCAACCTAAAGCGGGAACAAAAAGCCCGGCACAAAGACCGGGCTTTTCAGCTTTTCGTATCGATTACTCGATGTTTTGAATTTGCTCGCGCATTTGTTCGATCAATACTTTCAGTTCAACGCCAGAAGCGGTGATGTCCGTGCTGATGGATTTCGAAGCCAGCGTGTTCGACTCGCGGTTGAATTCCTGCATCATGAAGTCCAGACGACGACCACAAGCGCCACCTTTTTTCAGGATCTTCTTGGTTTCTGATACGTGAGAGTCAAGGCGGTCCAGCTCTTCCGCAACATCAGATTTTTGAGCCAGCAAGATGATTTCCTGCTCCACGCGGTTGGCGTCCAGTTCGACTTTCGCTTCTTCCAACTTGGTCAGGAGACGTTCACGTTGCCATTGCAGGATTTCCGGCATTTTCGCGCGTACTTTCACCACTTCTGCGGCAATGCCTTCCAGACGCTGCTCAATCAGCGCTTTCATGTTGTCGCCTTCGCTGGCACGTGCAGCGATGAAGTCGTCAACGGTTTTGTCGAAACCTTCCAGCAGGGCTTTGTTGATCACATCCATGTCCTGCTCTGGGGTTTCCATCACACCCGGCCACTGCAGTACCTGGAAAGGACCAATATTGCCCTCGCCGGACATTTCTTTGATCCACTTCGCCGCGTGAATGACCTGTTTAGCCAACTCTTCATTGATTTTAAGCTCTGTATTCGCTGACTGATTGGCTTCAAAGCGCAGGTTACATTCCACCTTGCCGCGGGCAAGACGGGAACGGAATCGCTCACGAATGATAGGTTCAAGGCCACGGAACTGCTCTGGCATGCGGATATAGGTTTCGAGGTAACGTTGGTTAACCGAGCGGATTTCCCAAACGGCTGTGCCCCATGTGCCCTTGATTTCCCGACGGGCGTAGGCAGTCATACTGTGGATCATTGAAGTTCACTCATTGATGAAAGTTGTGATGATTATACGCAGTCACTGCCTTTTATGTCAGCAGCATGACGGGAAACAGAAGAAAAAAGCAGACAAGACCGCTTTGTATTAGCGTGTAAAAGGTGAAGCCGTTATAATCGCCGGTTAACGAAATTCAGCATTTATAAACAGGTGAATCCTATGCGTCCTAGCGGCAGAGAAGTTGGTCAAATTCGTCCAGTCACAATTACCCGTCATTTTACCGCCCATGCGGAAGGTTCTGTGCTGGTGGCGTTTGGTGATACCAAAGTTATCTGTACCGCAAGCGTTGAAGAAGGCGTGCCACGCTTTCTGAAAGGGAAAGGACAAGGCTGGGTCACCGCTGAGTACGGCATGCTGCCACGTGCTACCCACACCCGTAACCGTCGTGAAGCGGCAAACGGCAAGCAAGGCGGCCGCACTATGGAAATCCAACGCCTGATCGCCCGTAGCCTGCGCGCTGCCGTGAATCTTGAAAAGCTGGGCGATTTCACCATCACCGTTGACTGTGATGTTATTCAGGCTGACGGTGGTACCCGCACTGCATCGATTACTGGCGCAAGTGTGGCGATGGCCGATGCGCTGAACAAGCTGGTTAGCGAAGGTAAGCTGGCAGAGAACCCAATGAAAGGTCATGTCGCAGCAGTTTCTGTGGGTATCTTTGAAGGTACGCCAATCTGCGATTTGGAATACGTGGAAGACTCGGCAGCAGACACGGATATGAACGTGGTGATGCTGGAAGATGGCCGCATGATTGAAGTGCAGGGTACTGCAGAAGCGGAACCGTTCACTGCCGATGAGCTTAATGCCATGTTGTCTCTGGCAACCAAAGGTATTCAGGACATTGTAGCGATTCAGAAAGCATCGTTAATTGATTGATGAGAAAGCGGCTTCTATTGGAGCCGCTTTTTTTTAACCTAATTTTAAGCGAGGCGGATGCGCCTCAAGTAAAACCGGCAAGCTAGCCGACTTTTGTTCGACAGGAGAGAAAATGAAAGCCTATCAGCGTCAGTTCATCGAATTTGCATTGGAAAAAGAAGTATTGAAGTTCGGTGAATTCACTTTGAAGTCGGGTCGTAAGAGCCCTTACTTCTTTAATGCCGGTCTGTTCAACACAGGCAGGGATTTGGCGCGTCTTGGCCGTTTCTATGCCGAAGCGTTGGTTGATGCAGGTATTGAATACGATCTGCTGTTTGGTCCCGCGTACAAAGGTATTCCGATTGCGACCACCACAGCGGTAGCGCTGGCTGAACATCACGATGTGGATACGCCTTACTGCTTTAACCGCAAAGAAGCCAAAGATCACGGTGAAGGTGGCAATCTGGTCGGTAGTGCACTGGAAGGCCGTGTAATGCTGGTGGATGATGTGATCACCGCAGGTACGGCAATTCGCGAGTCGATGGAAATCATTCAGGCGAACGGTGCTGATTTGGCAGGTGTGTTGGTGGCGATTGACCGTCAAGAGCGCGGTAAAGGCGAGCTTTCTGCGATTCAGGAAGTCGAGAGAGACTTTGGTTGTCAGGTGGTGTCTATCATCAGCCTTGGCGATCTGGTGACGTATCTGGAAGAGCAGGGCGGTAACCCAGAACAATTGGATGCAGTAAAAGCATATCGCGCAGAATACGGTATCTAATCAATCTTGAAGAAAACAAAAAGGCTGCATCATGCAGCCTTTTTTGTGTCTTTCCGTCGTCGATCAGTTCAGCTGTGCACTCAACAGTTGCCAGTACTGGTCAAACTCCGCAGTCGGTGCGTATTTGAAGTTTGAACGCACAAAGCGGTTGAGGCTACCTTCTACCTGACCGAGAAGCTGAGCTGCCAGTACATTCTCATCAACTGGGAAACCTTTACCTTCACGAAGACGGCGCTCGCGCAGTACCTGACGCAGTTGGCTCTCGATTTTTTCAAACAGCTGATTGATGCGACCTTGCAGTCTGTCCTGCTCAAACATCAAGGCATGTCCGGTCATGATACGTGTCAGTCCCGGATTACGCTCTCCGAAAACTAACAGCAATTGAAGGATCAAGCGTAAACGGGTCATCGTATCTTTTTCATCACTTTGGATGCGGTTGATACGGGTGATCAGTGACTCTTCGATAAACTCAATCAAGCCTTCGAACATGCGTGCTTTACTTGGGAAGTGTCGGTATAGCGCGGCTTCAGAAACGCCTACCTGCGCAGCAAGTTTGGCGGTGGTAATGCGTTGACTGCCCTGATTGGACTCCAGCATTTGAGCCAGGGCCTGGAGGATTTCCTCTCTGCGATTCTGCTTTTTTTGGCCAGCCATGAATAGATGGTTCCTTTATTGTTCTTGGGGTCACTGACCCGAAATCTAGGCTGAAGAGCCGCTATATTAACGACGGCCTCTCTGTATTAAAAGAATAATGCACCTTGATTGCAGGTGAAGCCTACAGTAATTCCCGAAACCGTGAATGCGGCATAAAAAACGCCACACTTCTGTGGCATTTTTCAGATATTTCACCGGGTTAACGCTGTTATTTTGTACCAGAGTGTCCAAATCCTCCGGCACCACGCTCGGTCGCGTCGAAGTCTTCAACAATGTTGAACTGGGCTTGTACAACTGGCACAAAAACCAGTTGCGCAATACGCTCACCTGGCTCAATGGTAAAGGTTGTGTTGCCTCGGTTCCAGCAAGAAACCATGAGCTGGCCTTGATAATCTGAATCGATGAGGCCTACCAGGTTGCCCAGAACGATGCCGTGTTTATGGCCAAGACCTGAACGTGGAAGAATGGTGGCTGCTAGTGAAGGATCAGCAATGTGGATAGCAAGACCCGTTGGCAGAAGTTCCGTTTGGCCCGGCTCCAGTGTCAGCGGTGCATCCAGCACGGCGCGAAGGTCCAGACCTGCGGAGCCTTCTGTCGCGTATGCAGGAAGTGGGAATTCGTTACCGACGCGTGGGTCGAGAATTTTTAAATCAATTTGTTTCATAACCTATTTCCGCTGAGTGTTATTTGTTGGTGTAAAGTGCCGTGATTTCGCTGACAAGCTGGTTGCCAATCTCAGATTTACTTGCCAATGGCAGTGCCTTGTCACCTTTCGGCCAATAAAGGTGTAACGCGTTTTGGTCGCTGTTAAAGCCTTGCCCTTCCTGAGAGACATCATTGGCACAAATCAAGTCCAGATTCTTCTTCTGAAGCTTACCGCGTGCGTACTGCTCTACATCCTGAGTTTCAGCTGCAAAGCCGACGGTAAACGGGCGACTCTCTTTCAGTGAAGCAACAGAAGCGACGATGTCAGGGTTTTTGACCAGTGTGATCGTCATGTCATCTTCGCCATCTTTCTTTTTCATCTTCTGGTTGGCCACATTGGCAGGTCTGAAATCAGCGACCGCCGCACAGGCGATGAAAATGTGATGTTTAGGGGCGTGGGCGTGAACCGCGTCATGCATCTCTTGCGCGCTTTCGACATTCACTCTGTTAACGCCATTCGGCGTTGGCAGGTTCACTGGGCCACTGACCAGAGTGACACTCGCGCCACGTTTAGCGGCCGCTTCTGCGATCGCATAGCCCATTTTCCCTGAGCTGTGATTGGTGAGGTAACGCACCGGGTCGATGGCTTCGCGGGTTGGCCCTGCGGTAATGAGAAAAGAAGTGCCGGAGAGATCGCCGTCGGCGAAGTGGTCTTCAACCAGTCCGACCAACTGCATTGGCTCTAGCATGCGACCTGGGCCAATATCACCACAGGCCTGTTCACCGCTTGCTGGCCCCCAAATTGGGTGGCCGCGTCGTTTCAACGTCGCGAGATTTTCCTGCGTGGCAACCGCGCGGTACATTTGCTGGTTCATGGCGGGCGCAATAGCTACTGGTGCATCTGTTGCCAAGCAAAGGGTCGTCAGAAGATCATTGCCCATGCCTGCCGACACGCGAGCAATTAGGTCAGCAGTGGCGGGTGCTAGTAAAACTAAATCCGCCCATTTTGCGATTTCGATATGCCCCATTGAGGCTTCAGCAGCAGGGTCTAGCAAGCTGTCAGACACAGGGTGGCCAGATACGGCTTGCATGGTCAGCGGGGTGATAAATTCTTTCGCTGCGTGGGTCATGACAATGCGAACGTCAGCGCCACGTTCAATCAAGCGACGCGTCAGGTCTGCACATTTATAAGCCGCAATACCGCCACCGATACCTAAAACAATCCGTTTGCCCGACAGGGTCTGAGTGATTTTCTGAGCCATAACTAATTTAGCCAATGGATAATGAGAGGAAAGATAACACAAAAGACCGGGAAAGCGCCTGTTACGCTCGACGAATGTGAAAGCGATATTATTCACGTTCGAAATGTAAATACGTAGCCACTCAAACTTACCGAGTTTGTAAGTCTATCGCAGCGTTTTGATGATGATGTTGACGGTTTTTATGGTGAAAGCGACGCTCGGGGTTTTTCTTTTCCTGAGAATGTCATGTCCCTGAAAAACTTGCCTGAAGAGTGCCGTCCCCGAGAGAAGCTGTTGGCGAGAGGCCCAGAGTCTCTCACCAATGCAGAACTTCTTGCCATTTTCTTGCGCACCGGTGTTAAGGGCATGAATGCGATTGAACTCGCTAGCTACCTTTTAGAAGATTTTGGTTCACTGAGAGGGTTAATGCAGGCTGAACTGAAACAATTCAGTGAACGCAAAGGGCTGGGTGCAGCGAAATATGCCCAACTTCAGGCCGTGTTGGAGCTTAGCAAACGTCACCTAGGTGAAACGTTGGCGAGGGAGGATGCACTTTCCAGTCCCTCGCATACCGCCAGATACCTTTCCTGCAAACTTCGTGACCGCCCAAGGGAAGCCTTTCTCGTGCTGTACCTTGATAATCAGAATCGCCCTATAAAAGACGAAATTTTGTTTGAAGGTACAATCAATTCCGCCAGTGTCTATCCGAGAGAAGTGGTCAAACGCTGTCTTGATGTCGGCGCTAATGCTGTGATTCTCGCCCATAATCACCCTTCCGGTATCGCTGAACCGAGCACAGCAGACCGTCATATCACCAACAGAATTGGCGATGCTTTGGCTTTAGTGGACATTCGTTTGCTCGACCATATGGTGATTGGGGATGGGGACGTGGTATCCTTCGCCGAACGTGGTTGGATTTAAGGGTATTTCGGTACTCTGGTCGTCTTTAACACCTTTTCTCTAATTCGGTAGAAAGCCGCTGACATGGCGTTTTTTCTGGGGGTGAGTGGGGTTTACCTCAGGTCAACGTCACCTAGGTTGCTAAAAAACGATCAAAAACTGTCAAAAGGATCTGCTCGGGACTTGAGCAATGGAAAGACAGTTAGTATAATGCGCCACCTTTGATAGCCTTGACGTAGAGCCTGACCTTGTTTGCAGGACTGGCGGACAAGGTTGATATCGAGCTGAAACGATTTGGAGAGACATTCATGTCACGAGTATGCCAAGTAACTGGCAAGCGTCCTGTAGTTGGTAACAACCGCTCTCACGCTAATAACGCCACCAAGCGTCGTTTTCTGCCGAACCTGCAAACTCATCGTTTCTGGGTAGAAAGCGAAAACCGCTTCGTTAAACTGCGTCTTACCCCTAAAGGTATGCGCATCATCGACAAGAAAGGTATTGATTCTGTTCTGGCAGATATCCGTGCCCGTGGTGAGAACGTTTAAGAGGACTTAAAGAATGGCTAAAGGCATTCGCGAGAAGATCCGCCTGGTATCATCTGCTGGTACTGGTCACTTCTACACTACTGATAAGAACAAACGTAACATGCCGGGCAAGTTCGAGATCAAGAAATTTGATCCAGTTGTTCGTCAACACGTTATGTACAAAGAAGCAAAAATCAAGTAATTGGTTTTCGCCTCTTATAAAGAACCCGGCTTTGGCTGGGTTTTTTTATATCTGTAAATCAGAGACTTCCGGATATATACCCAAACAACCTGAAGATGCATGATTCAGCGAGATTGACTGGCGT
>NZ_LASY01000143.1:0-13106 GCF_000973155.1 Grimontia sp. AD028
CGCCTAAAACGCTTATAGCTAGAACAAAATTCAACCACCAAAGTTCAACAGCCCCTAGGGTCTGTTGACCTTAGAACCAACAAACTGATGTGAAATGACGGCGTTTCGGAGACTGACTATGCCTAAAGTTACGTTCGGCAAAACCGGAAACAGTGTGGAGCTTTCTAGCGGCAGCTCGCTGATTGACTTGGAAGATACAGGTGAAAGTGAAGTGCCTTTTGGCTGTCGCTCTGCGGCTTGCGGCACCTGCTTGATTGATGTCGAGTCCGGCATGAACAATCTCGCCCCCCGCACTGAGGAAGAGCAAGATCTTCTTCATGATCTCGATATGGATGGCGACAAGCGTCGACTTGCATGCCAATGCGTCATTTATGGTGATATCACCATCACCCCGCTTAACTGAAACCCTCCGCCCAAAGAAAAATGTGCATGTGTGTTTGATCTAAGCCGCATGCACGCGGTTTGAATGAGGTAAAATCCCTGCTTTCTGTGGGCTTCTCGCCCACATTGCACATCCATTTCAATAAAGGTTCTCGCGTGATATCCAAACTGCCCAAATGGGTTGAGTACGGCGCTTTTGTTCTTGCGCTGACAGCCGGCTATGTCAATGGCATTGGTTTGCTCGGTTTTGAGCATCAAGCCATCTCGCATTTGTCGGGAACGGCGACATTGATCGGTACGGATATCATCAACAGTCATCCTGTAAAGCTGGTGCATTTGCTCAGCATTCTGGCGGGATTTTTCGGTGGCGCGCTATTATCTGGCTTTATCTTGAAAGATGGCACCCTTTCACTCGGCCGCCGCTACGACTTTCTGCTCATTGTTGAAGCGGCTCTGCTGTTGGGTGCCATCTATCCGATGAGCCATAATGCCGTTTATGGCTTGTATCTCGCGGCAGCAGCCTGTGGCATTCAAAATGGTTTGGTCACCAGCTACAGCGGTGCCATTGTTCGCACCACACACATCACGGGCATTATTACTGACTTGGGTTTGATGTTTGGGGCAAGGTTAAGAGGACAGCCAGTTAACCGCCGGAAGCTGGTGCTGTTTGTGGTGATTACCGTCGGTTTTGTGCTGGGCGGAACACTCAGTGCGATGCTGTTTCCTATTCTTCAAGAAAAAGCTTTCGTGCTTCCCGCCATGGTATGCGTCACGCTGGCCTTCATCTATCGCATTTACATGCGAAGAGCGAGGATCCACCTTAAAGCCATTGCGCCCAATCAGGCGCGGGATTGACGGCGAAACTTAGCTTTATACATTTCTCCGTCTGCTCGATTGAGCAGTTCGTCGATATTGGCATCGGCTTTCACATTTACAAATCCGATGCTGACATCAACACCATAATCAGTAATGCCAGTGCAAAGTGAAGCAGACAACGCACCCAGGTCATGCTCATTTTTGCTGAATGCCACAAACTCATCCCCGCCAACACGAAACGCGGCCTGCGACCCAAACGTCGATGACAAGTTTTGACCAAAGATTTTCAGTACTTTATCGCCGATTTTATGGCCGTGGGTATCGTTACACTGTTTGAATTTATCGAGGTCAAAGTAGTAAAGGCGATGAGTGATCAACCCAAGTTTGGAGAACCGCTCAAAGCAGGCACGACGGTTACCTAACTGCGTAAGCTCATCCAAGCGGGCATCTTTGTACAGCTTGGCCCGCAGTGATTTATTCGCTGCCGCTTCACCATTGAGCTGCGCAATCATTTTTTCGCCGGCGACGGTCTGTTTTAGAAAGCCATAAGAAATCAACACCATGCCCATAATGGTTAGGCTGGTATCAAGATAAAGCACCTTGAACTTTTCACTACTGACCACTTCATCAAGCACATCAAAGAGATTGCCCAAGCCGTATACCAGCCAACCAATCCACAGCCAGGTAGCCATGCGCATGCTTTTATAGCGAAAACACTCAAATGCCACGGACAGGCCAATGCCTAACCCTATGATTTCCTCATAGATCCCAGCATCTTCTTTGATGGCAATGGTGTCGACAAACACCATTAATGTGGCGAGGATCGCCCAAATAACCAAATGGTACAGCCAACGTGTTGAAATTCTATTCAAACCGCCCCCTTGATTACTTTTTGATCGATTTAGGCGATTTTAAAAGAAACCGGATGCAAACTCCCATTCGAATTCATTTATTCGAGAAGTGACTCGAATCCACTCACCGCCCTTATTGACAGTTTTGTCATTTATAAATCAAGAAAATCTTGAACACGTACAAGTAAACGGAGCTGGCTTTATGCCATAGTGAATCTTTTCGGCTAAATCACGCACAAGGACGAAGTATGAAAGACGAAACTCTCTCGATCCACGCTGGCTATCAGACGGACCCAACCACAAAGTCGGTGGCAACGCCGATCTACCAAACCGTCGCCTATGAATTTGACAGCGCGCAACACGGCGCGGATCTGTTCAACCTTGAAGTCCCGGGAAATATTTACACCCGTATCATGAACCCAACCAATGACGTACTGGAACAGCGTATGGCTGCGTTGGAAGGCGGTTTGGCATCACTGGTTGTGAGTGCAGGTAGTGCGGCGATTAACTATGCGATCCTGACGCTGGCGGAAGCTGGCGACAATATTGTTTCAACGCCACAACTCTACGGCGGTACTTACACCCTTTTCGCGCACATGTTGCCGAAGCAAGGCATTGAAGTGAAATTCGCTAAAGACGACAGCCCTGAATCACTGGCTGAACTCATCGATGACAACACCAAAGCGGTGTACTGTGAAAGTATCGGTAACCCAGCGGGTAACATTGTCGATCTTGGCCGAGTGGCAGAACTGGCTCACGCGAAAGGCGTACCGGTTATCGTAGATAACACAGTGGCAACGCCAGTGCTTTGTAAGCCAATCGAACACGGCGCAGATATCGTGGTGCACTCTCTGACCAAATACATTGGCGGTCACGGAACCACTCTCGGTGGTGTGATTGTTGATTCCGGCAAATTCCCTTGGGCACAACACAAAGAACGTTTCCCGGTGCTTAACCAGCCAGAGCCTTCCTATCACGGTGTGGTCTATACCGAGGCGTTTGGTGAAGCTGCCTTTATTGGCCGCGCACGCACCGTACCGCTGCGCAACACAGGTGCCGCTCTGTCTCCTATGAATGCCTTTATGCTGATGCAAGGTTTGGAAACCCTGCCGCTTCGCATGGAGCGTCACGTGGAGAATGCGCTGAAAGTCGCGGAATATCTGAAAGGCCACGAGAAAGTGAGTTGGGTCAGCTATGCCGGTCTGCCAGAATCTGAGCACCATGCACTGGCGCAGAAATACATGGATGGCAAACCTTCGGCAATTCTGTCTTTCGGCCTGAAAGATGGCTACGAGGCAGGTGTTCGTTTCTACGATGCGCTGGGTCTGTTCAAGCGTTTGGTGAACATTGGTGATGCGAAATCTCTGGCATGTCACCCTGCTTCAACCACTCACCGCCAATTGAGCGTGGAAGAGCAAGCGCAAGCTGGCGTTTCGCCGGAAATGATCCGCCTTTCCGTCGGTATCGAACATATCGATGACATCATTGCAGACTTGGAACAAGCACTGAACGCGTAAAGCCAATTCACGCCGAAAAGCCCGCTATATGTTCGTATCGCGGGCTTTTGATTTTAAACCAGCTAGGGTTGCGTAAGACGACTGAGAAGCACAGGAGCATTATTGATGCTGTTCAGCATGAAGGTGTTGTCATCCAGCCAGTGAATATCCTGGCTTTGGTTGAAGGTCTGATGGATAACATTCTTCACGATCTCTAAGCCATAGGCTTCGAATGTGCTGTTTTTTACCGGCTCCCATTCATCCATAAAGGTCGTTTTCAGAATCAATCTGTCACCATCAATCAACCACTCGCCGTTGTTCAACAAATAATAGGTTTCACTGTTACCGTCTTTCACCGCGGTGTAGGCAAATTGGAAACTTGCTGAATAGGTGTTGTCACTGTTAAACACCACATTTCCCGACCAGTTTGCGTCGATGTTGCCTTTCACCCCTTCCAGCACCACCCGCTCACCATCGTTGTTAAGGAAGTAATGTGATTCAAAAACCCATTTGTCTCTGGTCAGTGCGCGCTTGGTGCCAAAAACAGATTCAATCACAGCTGAAAAACCAAAAAAGGAAATCAGGAAAACGATGAAGTAAGACAGCCACTTCTTCACAGCTTGCATTGGTTTTCCTCCAACGACAGCGAAGAATTCAGACCAATGCGGAAAGCATGACCGAGAGACTGCTCATGGAAAATGAGCAAGGAGATGGAATCGGCATGATTCGCAGCAACCAACACTTGGGAAACAGGCAGGTTCTCCTGATCCACAATCACATTCACACACCTTTCGATGACTGGTACCAGTTTGGAATTGATTTGGTTTCCCGCCAGTTTATAAATGGGAATGGAGAGAGAGGAAGATTCAATGGTTTCCATTTTTGAAGCTTGGGGCTTTTCGACAGTCACCCAAGCTGCGACAAACGCCAGCAAAACGGCAATCAGATAAGGAATCAACCCCATTGGCACACGCTGACTTTTCTCTACTTCGGGTTCAGAGGGCGTTGCCAGTTCGCTCGGGTTCGCTTCCAAGACCAGCAGATAGCCCATTTTGGGAATGGTTTTGATCACCATCTGATCTTTCGCGGTGTCATTAAATGCTTTGCGTAAAAGTGAAATGCTTTGGTTCACGCTGCTTTCATCCACCACCAGTCCGCGTGGTTCCCAAACATCCGCCAGAATTTGCTGGCGCGACACTATCTCCCCTTTCTCTTTGATCAAGAGTTGAAGCAAGAGTGATTCATTGAGCGATAACTCAGTCACTTCACCTGTGTCTTCATTGGTCAGGGTATGGAGTCGGGTGTCTAAGAGGAAGGTATCCCCAATGCGGTAGTAGGCAGACACCTGCTCTGAGTTAGATTCGTTACTCACGCGCTTCCCGGTTTACTCAATGATATGGCAACAAAATTAGCTGATGGGACAAACCTAAGGCTGTCCAATTTCGATACAAAAGCAGAATGGCTGGATAATACGAAAAAAGGCATGTCGCTCCGGACATGCCTTTATACCAATGATGTTTACAGCAAAGTGATCTCTACCGAGCGCTCCAGCAATGCATCTGATTGAGAAATTGGTGATTGGTCTGCCACTGACAGAACAACAATACGGTCAGATTCCACACCTTTGCTCACCAAGTAGTCTGCAACCGCATCGGCACGGGCAGCAGAAACACGCTGGTTTGTCGCATCAGAACCACTGGTATCGGTACGACCAATCAGCTCAGCTTGCAAGTGAGGGTTCGCCAGCATGGCATGCGCGACTTCATTCAGGTTAAACGCACCGTATTCGTTGATATCAGAGCTGCCCACCTGGAAAGGAAGCACGTAGTGAGCGCGTGAAGGGACTTCTTCTACCACTTCTACGGTTTTTACCACTTCCTCTGTCACCACCATTGGTGTTTCTGGCTGGCCAAACTTGTAGCTCATGCCCCAGTAGACTTGGTGAAGATCTGTCTTACCACCATTGGCTTTTTCAATGTCAGCATAAATGTCGTAACCAACTTGGGTGCTTACTGCGTGGGTCAGTTGATATTCAAGACCGACACCCGCTGCTACGACCGCGTTTTCTTTTTTGAATACATCGCCATCTGTGTTATCAGCAAAAATGTAAGCACCACCCACTTTACCGAACATAGACAAATTCTCAGTCACGTTCAGGTCACCTTTTACACCCATTTCTGCGATGTGAAGATCCGCATTTGCGCCATCATTCAGACCAAAGTCATTCATGTAGCCATAGCCACCATACACACTGAAATGGTTACCAAAGTCGTAACCCCCTTCCAGTTTGAGTGCATGCGCATCATGTTCAGAACCTGACGGCAATTCTGATTCTTCAATCAGGCCCATACCCGTACCGGCACCGATATAAAAACCTTCGCCAGTGGCTTGTTGAACACCTGCCTCTGTAGCGAATGCCTGTGGTGCAATACCAAACATGCTGATGAGGATAGCGGAAGAAATGAATGTCTTTTTCATGATGGTTACCTTTATTGGTTATTCGTTTTCAAAGGCAAATCCCTGCCGACGTCACTGCTTTTTAATACCCGCTGGCTAATGCGGATATCGTCCGTTGCAAACACAAATCCATCTTGTCGGTGGAGGAAGGAGAAGACCAATAAACGGTTGTGATTCGTTGTAATGAAAGCTAATCAGGAGGGTTAAATAGGCATAAAAAGATATGAAGAACACTCAAGAACCCCTGCAAGCCTCTGTTTTAATGAGGTTTAAATGTGAGCGCAATTAAACCGGGTCTTGCTGGATTCTATAGGTAATCGAAAGGGTTTTTCCTGGGATAGCAAAGTGCAAAATGTATTGATTCGGGCAAATGGTCATTTCTTTTTGCTAGTGAAAGCTAAGTTCCAGCAGCTCAAGGGATAGACACATGTTGAACGGAAAGATTTTTCCCTTTTTTTATTAAAGTATTACGTCGCAATACCGATACATAGGGGGTAAGAAGTCAAAGTCAGGTTCACATGCAAATTCACGCGCTCGACAAAGCCCAACTCATTTCAGATATACAGCTCGGGGGAAACCTCAACCATGCTGTGTGTCAGGGCCGTCGTTCGGATTTCGCATTGATGTTAGCGTTGCTTTCTGGAGACGCTACCGAAACCACACCACTCAATCCCCCTTATCCAGAAAAGGTGACAGAAACGCAGCTTCGCAAAGCGTTTGATCTTCCTGAACCTACCCGTCTGGTTGCTGAAGAAAGAGACTATGAACTCTGCGGCTCTCAGGCTGATGCCTTTCACAAAGCGGGTTTGGTCAGTGCAAAGCTGAATGACTGTGTGAGCCCTTCAGCATTACATTTTCCTGCTATTGGAACACACAATTTAGGGGAAGATGTTTATCATAATTTGTCAGGACATCAACGAAGACAATTAGATAGCGAAAATGGCAAGACTGCCGCACTGGATCCGGTAAATTTATATAATCAATTGGTGACCGCAAAGCGCTTCAATGAAATGCATATTCAAGCGTAATCTATTGATTTTATTACCACTAGAACGTTCCGATACCATACTCATCACACCAATTCAACTTCTTCCATTCGAAAAAATCAAACTGTGATCACTTACTAAAAAAATCATTTTGCACACAGTTTGCACAACCTTTTTTGAACAAATTCACACCACTTTCGTCAATCATGGTCCAAGATTGTTATCCGCCTCTTAAAAAGCTGGGTATAAGTTGTTAGTCATCGTCGTATAACAATGAAGTGTGTCGGAAACATAATAGAAAGGTAAGACAATGGATATCGCTAAATCCGTCATTGTGATTACAGCTGCTGGGACTCCAACAGGTCGCGCTATGGCTGAACATTTTTGCAGGCTAAACGCCCGCGTTGCTCTCGTGGATACTGATGCAAGCCAACTTCAGGCTACTTACGATTCTTGTGTGAATGTAGGTGGTGTGTGTTTCTCATTCTTCCTTGCTAATCGCAGTGTGGAAAACATTTCCTACCTGTTTGAAGAGGTCAATCGTGAGATGGGAGCTGTGGATGTACTTATCAACTACTGGCAAGGCGGATCTCTGCCAAATTTGCTCGCCAGTCAGGAAGCTGCCAACGATGTAGTAAAAGATACCATTGCTGACGTTGCCTCTAACCTGTACCTGTTTGGACGCGGCGCAGCTTTTAATATGCTTAACAAAGGCCGCAAGGGCGTGATAGTGAATATCCCCGGCGTCCTTTCTTCCGGCAACAGTGCCCCAACGTTTGACAGCTCTAACGCTGTGATTAAAGGCTTGACCAGAAGCTGGGCACAAGAACTGGAACACGCGAACATTCGAGTAGGCGGCGTATTGCCAAGGCTACGCCAAAGTGATGAAGGTAACGTTCACTACCACCCCGCAGTGAACTACGACATGATTGATGGTGCCGCTTACATCGTCGAAAACGACAGTTTCACCGGCCGTATCTTAGAAGCAGCGAGTTAAACGGCTGGTGAAGTTTGCCGTAGCCGCTTCTATGCCCTGTTAATTTGAATTGACTGCATACATGGCGATTGGATAGGTCCCATCGTCAGGGAGTTGTCACCTCAAAAGGGTATTGCCACTGCCAATAAAAAAGCCCGCTTACGCGGGCTTTCTCTTTATTTCTGATTCAGAAATTATGCTTTAGCAGCTTCTTTCTTTGCTTTCGCAGCTGGTTTAGCCGCTGCAGCGTTACGGTCTTCGCTCTTCTTGATAACCGTAGTGCCTTCGAAAGTCTCACCTTCTACGAATGCTTTACCGTAGTAAGATGCCAGCAGAACTTCTTTCAGCTCAGTGATCAGAGGGTAGCGTGGGTTCGCACCAGTACATTGGTCATCGAACGCTTCAACTGCCAGCTCGTCAATCTTCGCCAGGAAGTCAGCTTCCTTCACACCCGCTTCCTGAATAGACATTGGGATATCTAGGTTGCCTTTCAGTTCGTCCAACCATGCCAGAAGACGTTGGATCTTCTGAGCAGTGCGATCGCCCGCTTGGGTCAGACCCAGGTGGTCAGCCACTTCTGCGTAACGACGACGTGCTTGTGGACGGTCGTACTGAGAGAACGCAGTTTGCTTAGTTGGGTTGTCGTTTGCGTTGTAACGAACAACGTTAGAAATCAGCAGTGCGTTCGCCAAGCCGTGTGGCAGGTGGAACTCAGCACCGATTTTGTGCGCCATTGAGTGACATACACCCAGGAAGGCGTTCGCAAACGCGATACCAGCGATAGTTGCTGCGTTGTGCACTTTCTCACGAGCGATTGGGTCGTTTGCACCATTCGCGTAGCTAGAAGGCAGGTATTCTTTCAGCATCTTAAGCGCTTGCAGAGCTTGACCGTCAGAGTACTCGTTCGCCAGAACAGATACGTATGCTTCCAGTGCGTGAGTCACTGCGTCGTAACCACCGAATGCAGTCAGCGACTTAGGCATGTTCATCACCAGGTTCGCATCTACGATAGCCATTTGAGGCGTCAACTCGTAGTCAGCCAGTGGGTATTTCGCACCAGTCTTGTCGTCAGTTACAACCGCGAATGGCGTGACTTCTGAACCTGTACCTGAAGTGGTAGTGATACATACCAGTTCCGCTTTCTTACCCATTTTAGGGAACTTGTAGATACGCTTACGGATGTCCATAAAGCGCATTGCCAGTTCTTCGAAATGCGTTTCTGGGTGCTCGTACATTACCCACATGATTTTCGCAGCATCCATTGGTGAACCACCGCCCAGTGCGATAATCACGTCTGGCTGGAAGCTTTGCATTGCTGCAGCACCTTTTTCTACTACAGTCAGCGTTGGGTCAGCTTCTACTTCGAAGAACGTCTGAACTTCCATGCCTTGCGCTTTCAGCAGGGCAACAACTTCGTCTGAGTAACCGTTGTTGAACAGGAAGCGGTCAGTTACAACCATTGCGCGTTTCTTACCTTCCAGATCACCCAGTGCGATTGGCAAGCTGCCACGACGGAAGTAGATAGATTTCGGTAGTTTGTGCCACAGCATGTTTTCAGCTCGCTTCGCTACAGTTTTCTTGTTGATAAGGTGCTTAGGACCAACGTTCTCAGAGATTGAGTTACCGCCCCAAGAACCACAACCCAGAGTCAGTGATGGTGCAACGTTGAAGTTGTACAGGTCACCGATACCACCATGAGTGGTTGGGATGTTCACAAGAATACGTGCGGTTTTCAGCTTGTCGCCGAAGTATTTGATGCGCTCTTGGTTGACGTCTTGGTTGGTGTACAGGCCAGAGGTGTGGCCGATACCGCCGATTTCAACCATGGTTACTGCTTGCGCTACTGCGTCTTCAAAATCCGTTGCACGGAACAGACCCAGTGTTGGAGACAGTTTTTCGTGAGCGAATGCGTCATCAACAGACACTTTGTCCAGACCTTCACCTACCAGTACTTTGGTGTCAGCTGGAACGGTTACGCCTGCCATTTCAGCGATTGCTGCAGCTGGCTGACCAACGATGTTTGCATTCAGAGCGCCATCAATCAGCAGTACTTTACGTACTTTGTCTGCTTCATCTTTGCTCAGTACATAACCTTTGTGAGAAGCAAAACGCTCTTTCACTTCGTCATATACAGAGTCAACAACAATCGCTGCCTGCTCAGAAGCACACACTACGCCGTTATCGAAAGTCTTAGACATCAGGATAGAAGCAACTGCACGCTTGATGTCAGCTGTTTCGTCGATAACAACAGGAACGTTACCTGCACCTACGCCGATAGCTGGTTTACCAGAAGAGTAAGCCGCTTTAACCATGCCAGGGCCACCCGTTGCCAGGATCAGGTTGATGTCATCGTGCTTCATCAGCGCGTTAGACAGTTCTACTGAAGGCTGGTCAATCCAACCGATGATGTCTTTTGGTGCGCCCGCTGCCACTGCTGCGTCCAGAACCAGTTTAGCTGCATCATTAGTAGAGTTTTTCGCACGTGGGTGTGGCGAGAAGATAATACCGTTACGGGTCTTCAGAGAAATCAGAGATTTGAAGATCGCGGTAGAAGTCGGGTTGGTAGTTGGAACGATACCACAGATGATACCTACTGGCTCAGCGATAGTGAAAGTACCGAACTCGTCGTTCTCTTCCAAGATGCCGCAGGTTTTTTCATCTTTGTATTTGTTGTAGATGAATTCAGAAGCGAAGTGGTTTTTGATGACTTTGTCTTCGACAATACCCATGCCAGATTCCGCAACAGCTTGTTGAGCCAGAGGAATACGGGCGTTGTTAGCAGCCAAAGACGCAGCACGGAAGATTTTGTCTACTTGCTCTTGAGAGAAAGTTGCAAACTCTTTCTGCGCTTTCTTTACACGCTCAACCATTGCGTTGAGTTCGGCTACGTTAGTTACAGGCATAGTTGTCTCCTACATACCTAAAGATTGAAAATTATTTAGTAACTACATGCTCGTTTAGTTAGAGGCCTAAGCGTCACACTTCCTCAGTGAGCCTTGGCAAGCATTTAGTAAATAACTTTCAAAACTGATTATAGATTTTCACAAAAGCAGAAAATTGATCGGGATCATGTGTAGTAAACTTTCACAAAGATTTTCATTAACCGGTCAATAATCAATCAAATCACGCTATAATCGACGTTTTGAAAGCCTAAAACCACAAAAAAACTACGCGAATGTAACACATGCGTTTTGTGTCTCATACACCTGTATAACTTCTTTTTCGTATGTTGTCCCGGTTAGATTTACAGATGTGATCACTATCACACGTATAGGTTGACAACCTAGCGTACAGAGAAGTTTCCAGCTCTTGCATACTCGTTATATTTAGTACACTTATTGCTCAGAGAACCCGAAATACCTGACTTCCGAACCAGGAAAAAATATTTCTCGTTGACGCTGCCGCTGTGGATTGGCATTTCATCTTTCGACGTTATACTAGCGCCCAAGATTGGCACTTTTGCGATCCACAACTAATCCTTCCGTTTCTCAGATTCGAGTGTTTGGGAATGAATAGCATCGAACTTGTAATATTTTTTCAGTTTTTCATCGGTTTGTTTGCCGCCGTGAACCCATTGGGCATCATGCCTATCTTTGTTTCTTTAACTGCCCATCAGGATCCAGTTGAACGGAACAAGACTGCATATACGGCAAGTCTAGCCGTGGCTGCCATTCTGGTTGTCTCATTATTGGCGGGTCAGTTGCTGCTGGATTTCTTCAGCATATCCCTGGACTCTTTCCGTGTGGCGGGTGGCCTGCTGCTGGTTAGCATTGCCTTCACCATGATGAGCGGTAAGCTGGGTGAAGATAAACAGAATAAACAGGAACAATCAGAGTCAGTTAGCCGCGAACAGATTGGCGTTGTGCCACTGGCTATGCCACTTCTGGCCGGTCCTGGTGCTATCAGTTCGACCATTGTTTATGCCAGCCGTTATCCAGGCTCTGTTGATACTTTTGGTCTTATCGCCAGTATTTGTATTTTTGCTGCGGGTATCTGGGGCTTACTGCGACTGGCACCAACCATCGTGAAGTTTCTGGGCCAGACTGGCATCAACGTGATCACCCGTATTATGGGCTTGATTCTCGCAGCCCTTGGCATTGAATTTATCGCCAATGGTCTTCGTGCTTTATTCCCTGGCCTAAGCTAAACATTCCTCGTTTTACTGCCCGCTCATCTCCCGAGCGGGTATCTCCTGCTAAACTTTTCATATCTAAATACTTTCCAGAGTGCTTGGCATGAGCAGGAATGCTGTTCAGGAGTCCCTATATACCACTATTTTCGGCACAGAAACTCGCGCCGGAAAGGCCTTCGACGTTACGCTCATCATTATCATTCTGGCGTCAATCGCCGTATTGATGCTCGAATCTGTCGGCGAGATGCAAGCCAAGTATGGGGATTGGTTCTTCACTATTGAGTGGGGATTCACCCTGTTCTTTACTGTGGAGTATGCACTGCGCCTATACTGCTCCCCTGCCCCCAAGGCGTATGCAAAGAGCTTTTACGGCATCGTCGATTTGCTTGCCATTCTCCCAACCTACATCGCCATGCTCTTCCCAGGCGCAAATTATCTGATGGCCGTCCGATTGCTCCGGGTACTGCGTATATTCCGGGTTCTGAAATTGATGCGCTATCTGGAAGAATCAAACGTCTTATTGGCTGCTCTAAAATCGTCCAGCAGGAAAATCTTCATCTTCTTTTATGCAGTGATGGTACTGGTGACTATTTTTGGCTCTCTGATGTTTGTGATTGAAGGTCCCGAGCACGGATTTACCAGCATTCCTTACAGCATTTACTGGGCCATCGTGACCATGACGACGGTCGGATATGGCGATTTGGTGCCCCAAACAGACATTGGCAAAGCATTGGCCTCGATAACCATGCTGATGGGTTACTCCATCATTGCGGTTCCCACTGGCATTATCACCGCTCAAATGGGGCAACATATGACGACACAAAGACAAACGACGCTTTGCCCCAATTGTTCTAAACCAGGGCACGAAAATGATGCTGATTTTTGTAAGTTTTGTGGTAGTGACCTAGCACAAAAAGAGAAAGAAACGTAAACCAAACCTTCATACCCATACAGCCTGAATCTTCAGGTTGTATGGGTATATACCCTAACAACCTGAAGATGCTTGAGTTC
>NZ_LASY01000144.1:0-11787 GCF_000973155.1 Grimontia sp. AD028
TTTTTAGTTATTAGGATTACATGGATCTCATCGAGAAAGAGTAAGCCGTTGTGCGCCAGCGATATTTCGCCCGGTTTTGGTGTGCTGCCACCACCCACCAATGCAGCCATTGAACTGGAATGGTGTGGGGTACGAAAAGGTCGTTTGCGCCAGTTACCTTCATGTAGTGGCTTTTCCGTCAGGGAAGTGATCGCCGCAGTTTCGAGCGCTTCTTTGTCACTCATAGGTGGCAACAGATCGGCCATACGTGATGCCAACATGGTTTTTCCGGTTCCAGGCGGGCCGAGGAAAAGTAAGTTGTGCGAACCTGCTGCCGCAATCTCCAGCGCCCGCTTTCCCTGCTGCTGGCCGATAATGTCCTGCATACAACGTCCAGCGGTATTTGGCGTTACTTCGTCATCTTCAGGCTCTTTCAGCATCAAACTGCCCTGTCCGCTTAAATGGCGGCAAACAGAAATCAGATCCGGCGCGGATACATGAATATCCCGACCCACCAGCGCCACCTGTCCGCCATTTTCGTCCGGCACCACCAAACTTCTCTTCGCTTCTCGGCACGCCACGGCAGCAGGCAAAGTGCCTTTTACTGCGCGTAGCTGGCCGGAAAGGGCCAACTCTCCTGCAAATTCATGACTATCGAGCTTGGTCATCGGAATTTGCCCAGAAGCCGCCAAAATACCGAGCGCGATAGGTAAATCAAACCGACCACCTTCTTTAGGTAAATCCGCTGGGGCAAGGTTGACTGTGATGCGTCTTGCGGGAAATTCAAAGCCCGAGTTCACAATGGCGCTGCGCACCCTGTCCCGCGCTTCTTTGACCGTGGTTTCGGCAAGGCCAACTAGCGTGAACGCAGGTAACCCATTGCTGATATGGACTTCGACTGTCACCTGTGGCGCTTCGACACCAACACAGGCGCGACTATGGATAATGGCAAGATTCATAGGGCGTAATCAGTAACTATTTAACTATCAATAAGTTATTTGCATAAACCATTAGTATTACTGCATTACGAAGCATAAATTGGAAATTCGAGCCACTTTTTGCTTGTCATGCGACAGAAGTCTGTGATACCACTATGAGCAGACAACAACTGTGCAAACAAACGTTGACATAAACATACAGCGCCGACACAAACGGTGCTTAAAGAGACAAAATGAATCATCTATCTCGCGCCCTAGTCATTATTATTTCAATTATCGTGGTGGTACTACCGCGAGGGGCAGCGACGGCTAGAACATAGCAAACAAACATCGCAACAGCCCCCGCATCGAAAGGTCCGGGGGCTTTTTTCACATTTGGACGTGCGGTTGCAAGACGCAAAAAGGAAAACGCGGTATGGGACCATCTCAGGAAGCTCAGCAAATAACCTCCTTAGCGGGATTTAACGGGAGGCCACAATGACAGGTGCACAGCTCGTCGTTGAAGCTTTGCGAAAGCAGGGTGTAACGACAATCTTTGGTTATCCGGGCGGTGCGATCATGCCCGTATATGATGCTCTTTATGACGGCGGCGTTGATCATGTCCTTTGCCGTCACGAGCAAGGCGCTGCCATGGCGGCTATCGGTTATGCGCGATCAACCGGTGGCGTTGGCGTGTGTCTCGCCACGTCTGGCCCTGGTGCAACCAACCTTATCACTGGCCTCGCGGATGCCATGATGGACTCTGTGCCCGTCGTCGCTATCACAGGTCAAGTTGCCAGCCCACTAATCGGTACCGACGCCTTTCAGGAAGTTGATGTTCTCGGTCTTTCCCTTGCCTGCACCAAACACAGTTTTCTGGTGACCGACACATCAAAACTTGCTTCCACATTGGCAGAAGCTTTTGTGGTTGCTAAAGAAGGACGCCCTGGCCCCGTGCTGGTGGATATCGCCAAAGACGTGCAGCTTGCCCAAATCGAAGAAGCCTTTACGGCTATTGTAAATCAGCCTTCTGCTCCAGAAGTGTCGGAAGCTTCGTTACAGGAAGCCAATGCACTGATCGCAGAGGCAAAGCAGCCGATGGTATATGTCGGTGGCGGCATTCAACTGGCCCACGCGACCGATACACTTCGCCAGTTTCTAAATCACAGTCAGATCCCAGCCACCAGCACATTGAAAGGACTTGGCTCGGTCGACAAAGATTATCCCTACTATCTCGGCATGCTCGGTATGCATGGCACCAAAGCGGCTAACCTCGCGGTGCAGCAGTCTGATTTATTGATTGCTATTGGTGCGCGTTTTGACGATCGCGTCACTGGTAAACTGGATACCTTCGCGCCTAACGCCAAAGTCGTTCACATCGATATCGACGCTGCAGAATTCCACAAACTGCGCCGCGCCAATGTCGCACTTCGCGGTGAGCTAAATACCGTGTTGCCGCAGTTGGGCGAGCCTTCAGACATCCAAGCATGGCAAGACAGCGTGCTGACCATGAAAAAGGACTTCGGATGGCGTTATGACCACCCTGGCGATCCAATTTTTGCGCCGCTGCTCCTTAAACAGCTCTCTGACATGATGCCGGACTCCACCGTCGTCGCGACCGATGTTGGCCAACACCAAATGTGGGTGGCGCAGCACGTAGAGCCGCGTCGTCCTGAAAACCTGTTAACCTCCGCAGGTCTTGGCACCATGGGCTTTGGTTTACCTGCCGCCATGGGCGCCAAAATGGCCCGTCCTGATGACGAAGTTGTATTAGTTTCTGGAGATGGTTCATTTATGATGAACATTCAGGAACTTGGCACCCTGAAACGCCGCAATATTCCGGTAAAAATGGTACTGTTGGATAACCAACGTTTGGGGATGGTACGTCAATGGCAACAGCTTTTCTTCGAAGAGCGCTATAGCGAGACCAACTTGTCGGATAACCCTGACTTCGTGACATTGGCGTCAGCCTTCAACATTCCGGGCAAAACCATTACCCGGAAAGAAGAAGTTATCCCTGCCCTGCAGGAGTTGCTGGCAAGTGACACAGCCTACCTGCTGCATGTTGCTATCTCAGAGGAAGAGAACGTATGGCCACTGGTTCCACCCGGTGCCGCTAACCAGGATATGTTGGAGCGTACATGAGCCAATCACACACTCTGCTAATCAATGCTGACGACCAACCAGAATTGCTGGAGCGTCTGCTGCGCATTGTCCGTCACCGTGGATTCCGCCTGACGAGCCTCGACATGCATCATACCGATGACACCAATGCGGTTGAAATTACCCTGCAAGTGAAGAGCGATCGTCCTATCGCTAACCTTCAGAGCCAGTTAGACAAATTATGGGATGTCTCACGCGTACGTCTGCTCCCGCTAGAACAACAGTAATGCGTTATAAGGATTAATAAGAATGGCAAACACAGCGGATTATATTTGGTCAAACGGCGAACTGATCCCATGGCAAGATGCCACAGTTCACGTGCTGACCCACGCCATGCATTATGGCACCTCGGTTTTTGAAGGGATTCGTTGCTACGACACCCCGAATGGTCCAGTGGTCTTCCGTCACCGCGAACACATGCAACGTCTGAAAGACAGCGCAAAAATTTATCGCTTCCCAATCCCGTATTCGGTCGATGAGCTGATGGAAGCGTGCCGTGAAACATTGCGAGCCAACAACCTGAACTCTGCGTACATCCGCCCGCTGGGTTTTGTCGGAAATGTTGGTCTGGGCGTTTGTCCGCCGCCAGACACTAAAATGGATCTCATCATTGCAGCCTTCAGTTGGGGCACTTACCTCGGCGAAGATGCGCTGGCTAATGGTGTCGATGCCATGATTTCAAGCTGGAACCGCGCCGCGCCGAACACGATCCCAACCGCAGCTAAAGCGGGTGGTAACTACCTGTCGAGCCTGTTGGTCGGTGGTGAAGCCCGTCGCCACGGCTATGCTGAAGGTATTGCCTTGAGCGTGGATGGCTACTTGTCTGAAGGTGCCGGTGAAAACCTGTTCGTGGTGAAAAATGGCGTGATTTCAACGCCTCCAGCCACCAGCGCTATCCTTCCTGGCATTACCCGTGACTCCATCATGACCATCGCCAAGGACATGGGTTACGAGGTGCGTGAAGAGAACATCGCGCGCGAAGCCCTCTACCTAGCAGATGAAGTCTTCATGACGGGCACAGCGGCGGAAATCGTGCCGGTTCGCAGCGTAGACCAAATCACTGTGGGTGAAGGCAAACGCGGCCCAGTCACAGAGAAAGTACAAACCGCCTTCTTTGGCCTTTTCAACGGTCAAACCGAAGACAAATGGGGATGGCTGGATCCGGTCTCTCCGGACGCCAAATAAGTAGTTTTAGAGGAATAAGGAAATGCCTAAGTACCGTTCAGCCACCACCACCCATGGCCGTAATATGGCGGGTGCCCGCGCCCTTTGGCGTGCAACCGGCGTAAAAGATGAAGATTTTGGTAAACCTATCATCGCCGTGGTGAACTCCTTCACCCAGTTCGTACCCGGTCACGTGCACCTGAAAGATCTTGGCCAGCTGGTAGCGAAAGAAATCGAAGCCGCTGGTGGCATCGCCAAAGAATTCAACACCATTGCTGTTGATGACGGCATCGCCATGGGTCACGGCGGTATGCTTTACAGCCTGCCATCACGCGAAATCATCGCGGATTCTGTGGAGTATATGGTGAACGCTCACTGCGCCGACGCCATGGTGTGTATCTCCAACTGTGACAAAATCACCCCGGGAATGCTGATGGCAGCAATGCGTCTCAACATCCCAGCGATTTTCGTCTCTGGTGGTCCAATGGAAGCAGGTAAAACCAAGCTTTCCGATCAGATCCTGAAACTGGATCTGGTGGATGCCATGATCCAGGGTGCCGATCCAAACGTGTCAGACGAGCAAAGCGAGCAGATCGAACGCTCTGCGTGTCCAACCTGTGGCTCTTGCTCTGGTATGTTCACTGCCAACTCCATGAACTGTCTGACCGAAGCGCTGGGTCTCAGCCAGCCGGGTAACGGCTCTATGCTGGCTACCCATGCAGACCGTGAAAAACTGTTCATTACTGCTGGCCAGCGTATCGTTGAGCTGACCAAGCGTTATTACGAGCAGGATGACGAATCTACCCTGCCGCGTAACATTGCCAGCAAAACCGCGCTGGAAAATGCCATGGCGCTGGATATCGCCATGGGCGGCTCGACCAACACCATTCTTCACCTGCTTGCAGCAGCACAGGAAGGTGAAATCGATTTCGATATGTCTGATATCGACCGTCTCTCCCGTCAGGTTCCGCACCTTTGTAAGGTAGCCCCTTCCACTCAGAAATATCACATGGAAGATGTTCACCGCGCAGGTGGCGTGATGGGTATCCTGGGTGAGCTTGACCGCGCAGGTCTTCTGAAAACTGACGTGCCAAATGTTTTGGGTGAAACCCTGGCAGATACGCTGGCGAAATACGACATCACGGTCACAGACAACGAAGACGTAAAAACCTTCTACCGCGCAGGCCCTGCCGGCATCCGCACCACCAAAGCCTTCTCACAGGATTGCCGTTGGGACACGCTGGATGACGATCGCACTGAAGGTTGTATCCGTACCAAAGAAAACGCCTATAGCCAGGATGGTGGTCTTGCCGTACTGAGCGGTAACATTGCTCTTGACGGGTGTATTGTGAAAACCGCCGGTGTGGCAGAGGAAAACCTCACCTTCCGCGGCCCAGCCCATGTATTTGAAAGCCAGGAAGATGCAGTCAACGGCATCCTTGGCGGTGCAGTGAAAGCCGGTGAAGTCGTGGTTATCCGCTATGAAGGTCCTAAAGGTGGCCCAGGTATGCAGGAAATGCTTTACCCAACCACTTATCTCAAGTCCATGGGTCTTGGTAAAGAGTGCGCGCTCATCACTGATGGCCGCTTCTCCGGTGGTACCAGCGGTCTGTCTATCGGCCATATTTCTCCAGAAGCGGCTAACGGCGGTACCATTGCTTTGGTTAACCAAGGCGACATCATTGCCATCGACATTCCAAACCGCTCGATCGTTTTGGAAGTGGATGACGCTGAACTGGCAGCACGCCGTGAAGCTCAGGCAGAGAAAGGCTGGAAACCAGCATCGCGCGAGCGCACGGTATCACTGGCGCTGAAAGCCTATGCCAGCCTGGCAACCAGTGCTGATAAAGGCGCAGTGCGCGATAAAAGCAAGCTGGAGGGATAATCATGAGTCAGGCCCGCCAACACAGTGAACCCGCACCGCTCAGCAACGCTGAATACCTGCGTGATATTTTGCGCGCTCCTGTTTACGAGGCTGCGATTGTCAGCCCGTTGCAGGACATGCCACGTATTTCGCAGCGTTTAGGCAATACCATTCAGCTCAAGCGTGAAGACCGCCAGCCGGTGCATTCGTTCAAGTTACGCGGCGCCTACAACATGATGTCGCAGTTGACCGAAGCGCAAAAACAAGCCGGCGTTATCGCTGCATCAGCGGGAAACCATGCGCAGGGTGTGGCTCTTTCAGGCAATAAGCTGGGGATCAAAGCCACTATCGTGATGCCTCGCACCACGCCAGACATCAAAGTGGCGTCTGTTCGCGGTTTTGGTGGCAACGTCGTGCTGCATGGCAACAACTTCGATGAAGCCAAAGCCAAGGCGGTTGAACTGTCCGAAGCACATGGCTACACCTTTGTGCCACCTTTTGATCATCCTTTGGTGATTGCGGGCCAAGGCACCATGGGCATGGAAATGCTTCAGCAGAACGGCCATCTGGAATATATGTTCCTGCCTGTCGGTGGGGGCGGTATTGCTGCGGGCGTTGCTGTGCTGGTTAAACAGTTGCTGCCTCAGGTCAAACTGATTGCAGTAGAAGCAGAAGATTCTGCCTGCCTGAAAGCAGCGCTGGATGCCGGTGAGCCGGTCACTCTCGATAACGTGGGTACCTTCGCAGACGGTGTGGCGGTCAAACGCATTGGTGATGAGACCTTCCGTCTTTGTCAGGAGCACCTGGATGACATCATCACGGTGTCGAGTGATGAAATCTGTGCCGCGGTGAAAGATATTTTTGAAGACACCCGCGCGATTTCTGAGCCTGCTGGCGCCTTGTCTCTGGCCGGTCTAAAGAAATACACCGAGCAGCATCAGCTCAAAGGCAAGAAGATGGCCGCCGTGCTTTCCGGTGCGAACACCAACTTCCACAGCCTGAGATATGTGTCTGAGCGCGCTGAGCTGGGTGAAAAACGCGAAGGCCTGTTGGCGGTAACGATTCCTGAGCGCACAGGTGCTTTCCTTGAGTTTT
The DNA here is from genome assembly GCF_000973155.1 of Grimontia sp. AD028. Taxonomy (NCBI): domain Bacteria; kingdom Pseudomonadati; phylum Pseudomonadota; class Gammaproteobacteria; order Vibrionales; family Vibrionaceae; genus Grimontia; species Grimontia sp. AD028. Next base: position 7,183 of record NZ_LASY01000144.1, read on the forward strand.
GCAAAATCCTCGGTGGCAGAGCGGTGACAGAATTTAACTACCGTCACAGCGACGACACACTGGCAAATATCTTTGTCGGTGTGCGTTTGCAAAATGGACAGGAAGAGCTCGATGGCATCATTGCCGATCTACGCAAAGGCGGATATCCGGTACAGGACTTGTCTGATGATGAAATGGCGAAGGTCCACATCCGCTACATGATTGGTGGAAGACCTACCAAAGCGATGAAAGAGCGTCTGTACAGCTTTGAGTTCCCGGAATATCCGGGCGCCCTGCTACGCTTTCTCAACACCTTGGGTACGCATTGGAACATCAGCATCTTCAACTATCGCAATCACGGCTCTGACTACGGTCGCGTGCTGTGTGGCTTTGAACTGGAAGATAAAGACATCCTGTCATTTACCGCGCACCTGCGTGAGCTGGGATACGCATGGAAAGATGAGACAGAAAATCCGTCTTATAAATTCTTCCTAGCCAAGTCCTAGTCACAAACCCAAAAGACAAAAAAGCCCAGCATTGCTGGGCTTTTTGCTTTTTCTTTTTATCGGTCTTTATCCGGCGTTGTCATATTGATCATGTACTGTGCCAGCAGTAACGCCTGATCCATCACAAGGTTACGTGCTGATTCAGGTAACTGACTGAATAGTGCCAACAGGGAGTTCAGATCGTCCCTGTGCGTAAACGCGATGTCACTTCGCGTACTTTCACCATACAAAAACCAATTTAATGGACGGCCGGTTACATCAGCGATGATTGCCAGGGAAGACACTTTGGGCTCTGTTTTACCGGACTCAATATCTAAATAGGTTTGACGGGCAACATCTAAATGCTGCGCCATTTCCACCTGAGTGATATCCCGGTACTCCCGCGCTTCCCTAATGCGCTGTGCAACATGAGCTTTGACAATAAACATCGCTTGCCCCACAACTCGGCGCCAAGGAACAGGTTAATTCGCTCTGTTCACAGTGACGCACTTTACTGCTAGATCCTGCATTATGCACAGGGTTGTTTTCTACACATGTAAAGCGTTGTTGAAGTGTGAATCAGGGCTACTGTTGCCTAAGCCAGATGACAAGGAAAATACGCAATACCTATTTTGGCAGGCAAGGCGTGACCCTGCTTGCCAAGTAAGTAAGTGCTTAACCTCGTTGTGCTGATTTCGAGTAGTTAACCAGGAACGATGCCATATTGACACTCTGGTTCAGGATAGCGGTGCGCGCTTCATGCGGCAGCTTGGAAAAATGCTCCAGCAAGCGGTTAACATCCTGTTTGTACTGCACATCATGCAGTTCAACGTCAGCATCACCATAAACGAACCACACCAGTGGACGCTCAGTGATTTCTGCAATTTCTGACAACATGCGAACGCGAGGCTCTGTTTTGCCCGTTTCGATGTCCAGATACGTTTGGCGCGCTACTTCGAGTAGTTTGGCCATTTTCACCTGAGTGATCCCTTTCCACTCACGTGCTTCTTTAATGCGTTTTGCTACTTGTGCTTTCGAGTCGATCATACTTCACTCCCTACGACGTACAGCTATCTGTTATATAGTTTTGCTGTTTATCGACAATATGCACAATGCAGGCCAACTATTTAGACATTAAATAACATCTTTAATATCAATACTTTAAATGAACTCCAATTGACACTGTTAGTCTTTCTGGACTTGATGTCTTGTTATGACTGCGAAATGATTTGCAAAATGCAAATAACCACTCCCAATCAATAATTGCAAAAAGCAAATCAGACAGTGCTTGTATGCCTAATAAGACACAAAAAGGAGCCTAGTGGCTCCTTTTTAATTTAAGACTCTCATTTTTAAGCTGTATTATTCTACTGTCACAGCTTTTGCGAGGTTACGAGGCTGGTCTACGTCTGTCCCTTTGATAAGCGCAACGTGGTAAGACAGCAACTGCATGGGCAGTGTGTAGAAAATAGGCGCACACACTTCATCGACATGCGGCATAGCAACAATGGTCATGCCCTCACTGGCTTCAAAGCCCGCATCTTTATCCGCAAACACATAAAGCTGTCCACCCCGAGCGCGCACTTCCTCAATGTTGGATTTGAGCTTTTCAAGCAATTCGTTGTTTGGTGCTACCACGATGACAGGCATATCTGCATCAATTAGCGCAAGCGGGCCATGCTTGAGCTCACCAGCAGCGTAGGCTTCAGCATGGATATAAGAGATTTCTTTCAGCTTTAGCGATGCTTCCATGGCAATTGGATAGTACTCTCCGCGTCCGAGGAATAAAGCATGGTGTTTGTCGGCAAAATCTTCTGCGAGCAGCTCTATCTCTTTGTCGAACGCCAACGCCTGTTCCATGGTCGCAGGTAAGCGGTTCAATGCCTCTACGATGGCTTTTTCTTTAGCAGCATCTGCATGCCCCTTTTGCTTGCCTACTGCGGTGACCAGCATCAACAGTGTCGCCAGCTGGGTGGTAAACGCTTTGGTCGACGCCACACCAATCTCAGCACCTGCACGGGTCATAAACGCCAAATCGGATTCTCGAACCAGTGAAGAACCCGCTACGTTACAAATGGTCATCGCCCCCATAAAGCCGCGCTCTTTGGCTTTTCGCAGTGCCGCCAATGTATCTGCAGTCTCTCCAGACTGGGAAAGGGTGATCAACAGGCTGTTAGGGCGGGTGACGAAGTTGCGATAGCGGAATTCCGAAGCGATCTCCACATCACAGCTCACCCCTGCAATATCTTCGAACCAGTAACGTGCCACCATGCCTGCGTTATAAGAAGTACCACAAGCCACAATCTGAATGTGCTCAGCTTTAGCCAGAATCTCCGCCGCACCGTGGCCGATACTGTCCACCAGCACGCTGTTGCCATCAATACGCCCTTCCAGCGTGTTAATGAGTGCAGAAGGCTGCTCAAAAATCTCTTTTTGCATGTAATGGCGGTATGGGCCCTTATCTGCCGCATCGTGCTCAATGGACGACTCATGAATCTGGCGTTCAACACGTTCGCCATTCAAATCGGTAATGCTGACTTCGCGTCGGGTAATTTCCGCCACATCACCTTCTTCAAGGAAGATGAAGCGTCGCGTGACATTGAGCAGTGCCAGTTGATCGGACGCCAGAAAGTTTTCCCCAATACCGAGGCCAATCACCAAAGGACTGCCAGAGCGCGCGGCAATGAGCCGCTCGGGGTCTCGTCTGTCCATCACTACAGTGCCGTAAGCGCCTTCAAGCTGTTTGACTGTGCGTTGAAAGGCTTCCATAAGGCCGCCTCCCTGGACCAATTCCCAATCTACAAGGTGAGCAATAACCTCAGTGTCAGTTTGGGATGTAAAAACGTAACCGCGGCCTTTGAGTAGCTCTCGGAGCGGTTCATGGTTTTCAATGATGCCGTTGTGGACGATGGCAATGTTATCGCTTGACATGTGTGGGTGTGCATTGGCTTCGCTTGGTTCACCATGGGTTGCCCAACGGGTGTGAGCAATACCAGTACCACCAAGAACTGGTGTTTCGTCTAGAGCTTCCGCCAGATTCTGTACTTTGCCCAATCGGCGCAACCGACGCAGTTGTTGTTCGCTGTCAGTCACAGCTAGACCCGCAGAGTCATAGCCGCGGTATTCCAACCTACGCAGACCTTCCAGCAAGATTTCAGCAACGTCCCTTTGCGCAACCGCGCCCACAATTCCACACATATCTTTCCCCGTATCTAGTCAGGGGCGCAGATCACCTCTGTGCCCGTCTTTTCAATGGCAAGTTTGGTGGTGGCATCAAGCTTACTGTCGGTGATCACCGTAGTGATCACTTCCCAGGGAAGTTCAAGATTCGGGATCTTACGGCCGATTTTATCGGACTCAATCAAAACTACGACTTCCCTGGAAACCTCTGACATAACACGGCTCAGACCGACAATTTCATTAAACGTTGTCGTACCGCGACTAACATCGATGCCATCAGCGCCAATAAACAGTTGGTCAAAGTCATACGCACGCAATGCTTGCTCTGCAACCTGTCCCTGAAATGCTTCCGAATGCGGATCCCAGGTCCCGCCTGTCATCAGGAGCGTCGGCTCGTTTTCCAACTCCTTGATGGCCTGAGCCACATTCAAAGAGTTGGTCATCACCACCAGACCGCGCTTTTGATTAAGAAGTGGGATCAAAGCTGCTGTCGTTGAACCACTGTCCACCACAATTCGATTATGGTCACGGATCCGGGTTGCCGCCATTTTTGCGATTGATAACTTTTGTTCCGAAACTTTTACTGCGTTTTCCGAAACCATTTCATGAGGAACAGGAACCGCTCCGCCATAACGACGCAGCAGGAGTCCATTTTTCTCAAGCTCAGCAAGGTCTTTACGGATCGTTACCTCTGATGTTTCAAACAGAGTTGAAAGCATATCTACGCTAACTTCACCCTGTTCAGTCAGCATGGCAACAATCGCATGGCGACGTTGTTGAGTATTACGTTTCGACATGTAACCACCAAACTTTCGTTTCGAAAGATAATATAAACTTTAAATCAAAGATCAAGGATGAAATGCGATACACATCACTTCTAGCATGATCTGCAACACAGATTGAGAATTATACCAATCACAGTAGGTAGGTGATCAGAAATAGCGCAGGAAAAATGCTCGAG
>NZ_LASY01000145.1:0-14761 GCF_000973155.1 Grimontia sp. AD028
AGTCTCTCCCTTCGCACCAATCCCCTTGCTCTAAAAGAGAGTCAGACAAGGCTAAAAACTGACAACAATTCGGTTTGCGATGGTGGCGGAATTGGTAGACGCGCTAGCTTCAGGTGTTAGTGTCCTTACGGACGTGAGAGTTCAAGTCTCTCCCTTCGCACCAAACCTTTGCTGAAAAGCATAAAAACAATTGGGGTATCGCCAAGCGGTAAGGCAGCGGCTTTTGATGCCGCCATTCCCTGGTTCGAATCCAGGTACCCCAGCCATATTTAAAAGCTCGCTTCTAGCGGGCTTTTCTCGTTTTAGACCAAAGATCAACAGCCCCTCGGAAATTCCCCCCAAACCTTACGTGGTTGAAAGCCGCTGCAATCCCTGTACGCTTGAAGTATTCGGAACAAGGAATTAGCAGTCATGGCGTCGTTCGAAAATCCTATCAAGCATCAAGTCTATCTTTCATTACCGGAAGTCATGTATTCCCCCCTCGCGCCGCGCCGCGTGGAGTCGCCTTCTCTTTTAGCCCTTAACAAAGCATTACTTGATGAATATGGCTTGTCGAGCAACTGGTTTGAAGATGCCAAAGGCATTCACTTTCTTGCCGGCAATGGCGACTATGACGGTGAAAGTCCTGTTGCGATGGCTTATGCGGGTCACCAATTTGGGCACTACTCGCCACTGCTTGGGGACGGCCGCGCGCATATGCTGGGTCAACTTCAAAACGCGGATGGTGCATTCATTGATGTGCAACTGAAAGGCTCAGGCAGAACCCCTTACTCGCGAGGTGGCGATGGAAGAGCAACAGTTGGGGCTGTAGTACGCGAATACCTCATCAGTGAAGCCATGGCGGGGCTTGGTATACCAACCACCCGCACCCTTGCGATTCTGGGTACTGGCGAGTCCGTGATGCGCGATTACCAAATGGTACCGGGCGGTATTCAGGTTCGTACAGGTGCCAGTCACATTCGCGTAGGCTCTTTTCAATATGCTTATGCCTCGATGGGTAAAGATGGCGTCCAAGCGCTTGCCGATCACCTTATCGAACATCACTTCGCGGAAGTGGCCAGTCATGAAGATAAATACCCAGCTTTACTTGAAGCCGTTGCCGTTCGGCAAGCACAGCTGATTTCAAAATGGATGCTGGTTGGTTTTATCCATGGCGTCATGAACACTGACAATATGTCTCTGGTTGGCGAAACCATCGACTTTGGCCCTTGTGCCTTTATGGATGAGTTCAAGGCCAAGAAAGTATTCAGCTCAATTGATCGCGACGGTCGATATGCTTGGGATCAGCAAGCCAATATCGGCTACTGGAACCTGTCACGCTTTGCAGAAACTTTGCTGCCGCTGTTTGCTGACGACTCGGATGAGGCGGTGAAGATTGCGGAGGATAAACTCCAGACCTATATCGTCACCTTCCAGGGGTTGTTCCAAAAAGGATTAATGGCCAAGCTCGCGATCACCGCCAATTCAAAAGAGGCTGATGCCTTTGTTAATCAGGCACTGCCAACCCTGGAATCTGAGCGTATCGACTTCACACTGTTCTTTGATGCGCTGACACGTGTTGCCAATGGAGAGGAAGAAACTGAACTGCTTTCCCTGTTCGATAATCAGGAAAAAGGTCAGGTTTGGATGAGTGGATGGAATTCACTTAAAGATGATAGTGAAGCAGCACTAAAGGCTATGCGAGAAGCCAACCCTGCATTAATTGCCCGAAACCATCAGGTGGAAAAAGCGATTGAGGATGCAATGGAAAGGAACGACTTTGCGCTATTCCATCGACTGGCAGAAGCACTGAAAACGCCTTATACCATCAGCGAAGAAAACCGTGATTTACAAACGCCACCAGCACCGGAAGAACGAGTACTAAGAACTTTCTGCGGCACATAACCTTAAGATTCAGCGACATTACTGACGCTGGATAAATGGCGATAGACAAGACAGTTTATCGCCATTCAGGTAATTCAAAGGCCCATAGCGTACTTGAGAACCTGTTGCTTAACCGGCCCACTGTTTTCCGCCAACTTTAAGCCGACATTGCGCAATAGTTTGAGCGGCGCTATTTCGTTGCTGAACCCACCATAGAACACATCCATACCGGTTTGCATGATGAGGTTATCCGGTTTACGTTTGCGCTCGTAAGATGCCAATACGTCTTCATTCAGCCACTCTACACCTGCATCGGCGACCACATCCAGCAAAGCATCCACGTCTTTAAAGCCGAGGTTTACACCCTGCCCTGCCAGCGGATTGATAGTGTGGGCAGCATCTCCCAATATCACTACATTCTTGTTGAAGTAACGCTGGGCATGCCGACGGGTTAATGGAAACGCGCCTTGTTGGATGACTTCAATATCACCCAGCTCTTGCGGGAAGTGCGCAAGAATCTCTTCTCTTAACACCTCTGGCGACATGGCACACAAAGCTTTTATGCGTGATGGACTGTCATACCACACCAATGAGCCTTGATGCCCGGGCAGTGGCAGGAAAGACCTTGGGCCATCCGGCGTGAACCACTGCCAGGTAATATCTTGCTGTGGCAGCTCAGTTTTAACATTCACCAACATACAATGCTGACGGTAATCCCACGCAGTCACACCAATTTTGGCGTAATCACGCACACGGGAATTCGCACCATCTGCACCAACCAGCCAACGGCCATGAAGCAAAGTGCCATCTTCCAATTCAACGACGTGCCCTTCGGAGTCAGCAAACATAGCGACAATATTGCCCGGGCAAACTACTTCCAGGTTCTCTTGCGCCAAGCAAGCATTCCAAAGTGCAAGTTGCAGGATGCGGTTTTCGACGATAAAACCGAGCTCAGTCAAATCCATGCTCTCTGCACTGAAGCGGATACGACACTCAGGGTGCTCCCAGGTTTCCAGACGTCGATATGGGCAAAGACGCATGTCCAGCACGTCATCCCAAACTTTTAAGGATTTGAGCAAAGAGACTGAGGCAGGAGAAATCGCAGACACGCGAAGATCCATCGGCTGCTCAAGAGAAAAGGCTTTTGGCTCGCTTCGCTCAACCATGGCCACACGTTTACCCTGCTTAGCAAGGCCCAATGCCGTGGCAGCACCGACCATGCCACCGCCAACGACGATAATATCGAATTGTTTCATAACACAATCTCTAAAATTCCTGCGCCCATTCTAGCGCCACCTCACTTAAATGCGACTCCTGCAGGCGCTGCTCATCCCTAAATCCACTAAAAAATTTGGGGAGAACGTGATCTGGTCACAGATTGACTAAAGCAGTACAATACGCGGCTTATCAACGGTTGGGGCTATTTTTCGTTGCCTCAAGCCGAACAAAGAACCATGATTTCCGGTTGGGATTTCCGCGGCGAACAGCCAGCGATGATTAAGTGCCTCCCGGCCGGAACACGTAAAACATCAACATGAGCAATGAGTTACATGGCTAAGAAACTGCTGATCAAAACCTGGGGCTGCCAGATGAACGAATACGATTCATCAAAAATGGCGGATCTGCTCAATGCGGCCGGTGGCTACGAGCTGACCGAGGAGCCGGAAGAGGCAGATGTACTGCTTCTGAATACCTGTTCTATCCGTGAAAAGGCTCAGGAAAAAGTGTTCCACCAGCTGGGTCGCTGGAAAAACCTGAAAGATCAGAAGCCAGGTCTGGTGATCGGCGTAGGCGGCTGTGTAGCTACTCAGGAAGGTGATCACATTCGTGAACGCGCACCTTATGTTGACGTTATTTTTGGCCCGCAAACCCTGCACCGTCTGCCTGAGATGATCAAAAAATCTCAGCAGGACGAAGCACCGGTCATGGATATCTCTTTCCCTGAGATTGAGAAATTCGACCGTTTGCCAGAGCCACGTGCAGAAGGCCCAACGGCATTCGTTTCAATCATGGAAGGCTGCTCTAAGTACTGTACCTTCTGCGTAGTGCCTTACACCCGTGGTGAAGAAGTCAGCCGTCCACTGGACGATGTGCTTTACGAAATCGCACAGCTTGCTGAGCAAGGTGTTCGTGAAGTGAACCTGCTGGGTCAGAACGTTAACGCCTATCGTGGTGAAATGCACGACGGCGAAATCTGTTCATTTGCAGAACTGCTGCGTTATGTGGCGGCGATCGACGGTATCGACCGTATTCGCTACACCACCAGCCACCCAATTGAATTTACTGACGATATCATCGAAGTGTACGAAGACACCCCAGAAGTGGTGAGCTTCCTGCACCTGCCAGTTCAGAGCGGTTCAGACCGTATTCTGACCATGATGAAGCGTCCGCATACAGCGATCGAGTACAAATCGAAGATCCGTAAACTGCGTGAAGCGCGTCCAGGCATCGCTATCAGCTCTGACTTCATCGTCGGTTTCCCAGGTGAAACTGATGTTGATTTCGAAGCGACCATGAAGCTTATCCGCGATGTTAACTTCGACATGAGCTTCAGCTTTGTTTACTCACCACGTCCAGGTACGCCTGCTGCAGACATGCCTGATGACACGCCAGAGCAAACCAAGAAAGAGCGTCTGTATGAGCTGCAACAGCAGATCAACGCACAGGCGATGATCTACTCTCGCCAGATGCTGGATTCTGAGCAGCGTATTCTGGTTGAAGGTCCATCGAAGAAGAATCTGATGGAGCTGCGTGGCCGTACTGAAAACAACCGCGTGGTTAACTTCGAAGGTTCTGTCGATTTGATCGGTCAGTTCGTTGATGTAAAAATCACCGAAGTACTGCCAAACTCACTACGCGGTGAGCTGGTTCGTACTGAAAAGGACATGAATCTGCGTGTGGCGGTTTCGCCTGCAGAGATGATGGCAAAAACACGCAAAGAAGATGATCTTGGCGTAGGCGTGTATACTCCGTAAATATACGGAGGCCAATAAAGCCATCCCAAGCCTCGCAGAAGCGAGGGTAATCACCTGTTATCGGCGTCCTATACAGACGCCGATAACCATTGCGAGGAAGCATTGAACAAAGTCATTACTTTAGAAGTATCACTGGAACCAGCTGATAATTCACGCCTGGCCAGCCTCTGCGGCCCTTACGATGACAACATCAAACAGCTCGAACGCCGTTTAGGTGTGGAAATCAATCACCGAAATCATCAATTCTCCGTGGTCGGCCAACCTCACACCGCCACCGCCGCTATCGATATTCTCAAACGACTTTACGTTGAAACCGCACCGGTAAAAGGCAATTTCGTTGACCTCGAGCCAGAGCAGGTACATTTGGCGATCAAAGAAAGTGGTGTGCTGGAGCAAAGCATCGAGTCGTCGATCCCTTACGGCAAAGAGATCAACATCAAAACCAAGAAAGGCGTGATCAAACCGCGTACACCCAATCAGGCACAATATATTGCCAATATGGTGACGCATGACATCACCTTTGGTATTGGTCCTGCCGGTACAGGTAAAACCTACTTAGCGGTTGCCGCAGCGGTCGATGCGCTGGAGCGTCAGGAAATACGCCGTATTTTGCTTACCCGCCCTGCGGTCGAAGCCGGTGAGAAACTGGGCTTCCTGCCAGGCGATCTGAGCCAGAAAGTCGATCCTTACCTGCGCCCACTGTACGATGCCCTGTTTGAAATGCTGGGTTTTGAGCGCGTAGAGAAACTAATTGAGCGCAACGTCATTGAAGTCGCGCCATTGGCATACATGCGTGGCCGTACACTCAATGACGCCTTTATCATTCTTGATGAGAGCCAGAACACCACCGTGGAGCAGATGAAGATGTTCCTGACACGTATCGGTTTTAACAGCCGTGCAGTGATCACCGGTGACGTGACGCAGATTGACCTGCCACGTAATGCAAAATCTGGCCTTCGTCATGCGATAGAAGTGTTAGCAGATGTGAACGAAATCAGCTTTAACTTCTTCCAAGCGGATGATGTGGTTCGTCACCCTGTCGTTGCACGTATCGTGCAGGCCTATGATGCATGGGAAGCGGAAGACGCCCGTGCCCGTAAACAAGCGGAAGAGCGACGTCGCCAGGAACGCGAAGCGGCATTAAATGCTGCGCCGCCTTCAGAAGAGAAGCAACCGTAAATGCAATATTTTGTCGACCTTCAAATTGCGACACAAAGCACTGACAACCTGCCCACTGAACAGCAGTTTCAGCAGTGGTTTGAGCAAGCCGTCAAATCTTTCCAAGAGCAGGCGGAAGTCACTATCCGTCTTGTGGACGAGTTTGAGAGCCAGTCTCTTAACCGCGACTATCGCGGAAAAGACAAGCCGACCAATGTGCTGTCTTTCCCGTTTGAAGCGCCTCCGGGTGTGGAGTTGGATCTGCTGGGCGATCTGATTATCTGTCGTCAAGTCGTCGAAAAAGAAGCGGAAGAACAGAATAAAGACCTACTTGCCCACTGGGCGCACATGGTTGTACACGGCAGTCTCCATCTGCTAGGTTATGACCATATAGACGATGAAGAAGCCGAAGAGATGGAGTCTCTCGAGATTTCTATCATGAACGCACTGGGTTTCGAAAACCCTTATGCGGCGGACTTCATCTAATATCAACGTTGTAAAAATAGAGACAATGAACGAAGACAACTCACAAAGCTCTGAAGGTCCGAGTAGAAAGACCTTCTTCGAACGTTTAGGACAGATCTTTCAGGGTGAGCCTAAAGATCGTCAGGAACTGGTAGATGTATTCCGTGATTCAGAACAGAACGATCTGATCGATCACGATACACGGGATATGCTCGAAGGCGTTATGCAGATTTCTGAAATGCGCATCCGAGACATCATGATTCCGCGTTCGCAGATGGTGACCATCGAGCGCTCACAACCTCTCGAAGAAATCATCACCATCATCAACGACGCCCAGCATTCACGCTACCCGGTGATCAGCGATGATAAAGACCACGTTGAAGGCATCCTGCTGGCAAAAGACTTGCTGCGTTACCTGATGCCGGACAGCGAACCGTTCGACATCGACAAAGTGATCCGCCCAGCCGTGGTTGTGCCGGAAAGCAAACGTGTTGACCGACTGCTGAAAGAATTCCAGGAAGAACGCTACCACATGTCGATTGTTGTCGACGAATTTGGCGGCGTATCTGGCGTGGTAACTATCGAAGATATTCTTGAGGAAATCGTCGGCGACATCGAAGACGAATACGACGACGAAGAAGAGCAGGAAATCCGCCAGCTCAGCAAGCACACCTTCGCGGTGAAGGCGCTGACCACACTGGAAGATTTCAATGAGAAGTTCGGTTCTCAGTTTAGCGATGACGACATCGACACCATCGGTGGCCTTGTGATGACCAGCTTTGGTCACCTGCCAGGACGTGGTGAAGAAGTGGACATTGAGAACTTCCACTTCAAGGTGACGGCAGCTGACAGTCGACGCATCATCCAATTGCAGGTTACTATTCCAGATACTACTGCAGAGGAAACGGCATAAACGTCAAATGCTAAACATCGAAACATTTAAGCGGCCCCAAGTATTCATGCGGATCTTCGGGGCCGCTTTTTCAGGTGCACTCGCCACCCTCGCCTTCGCGCCTTACTCCTTCTGGCCAGCCATGCTGGTCTCCTTGGTGGCACTTCTCCTTCTTATTCATGGGCAATCTCCGAAGCGTGCCGGCTACATCGGATTTTTCTGGGGGCTGGGGCAATTCGGCACCGGCGTCGGCTGGGTTTACGTCGTTATCGAGAAATTCGGGGGGCTGCCTACAGCAATTGGACTGGCCTTGATTGGTCTGTTAGTTGCTTATCTCGCACTGTTCCCTGCGCTTTTTTCCTATATCCTGCGCCGTGTTCAACTGCCGCTGGCACTTTCCTATCTGCTGTTGGCACCATCGCTCTGGCTGGTTGTTGATTGGTTCCGTGGCTGGTTCCTGACGGGTTTCCCATGGCTCTGGCCGGGTTACAGTCAGATTGAGGGGCCATTAGCCTCCTTTGCACCTATGTTTGGTGTACAAGGTATTACGCTCGCACTGCTTATCATTTCAGGCTCAATCGCCATCACGCTGATAAACCGAAAAGCGTCTGCGCTTATTCCGGCATTGGTTGTTGGCGCGGTTGCAACCGGTGCCTCTTTTGTACCCTGGGTTCAGGAAACGGGAGAAAGCGTTGATGTCGCCATGGTCCAAGGTAATGTGCCGCAGGAGCTAAAGTGGCTGCCAAGTCAGCGTTGGCCAACCCTACTGGCGTATCAGGACATGACACGTCAAAACTGGGATGCAGATATCGTCATTTGGCCGGAAGCTGCTATCCCCGCTTTGGAGCGTGATTTACCGGATTTTCTGGCAAGACTCGACGCTGCAGCCATCAATAACGACACGGCTGTCATCACTGGAGTGCTCGACCAAAACCCGGATGGGCAGTTCTACAACAACGTCATCACCTTAGGTAACAATGGCGAAGGCGGTTATACATATCCAGCGACGCAAAGTTATAGCAAACACCATTTGTTGGTCTTTGGTGAGTTTGTGCCTTTCAGCGACTTCCTTCGCCCGCTTGCACCTCTGTTTAATCTACCCATGTCATCGTTCAGTCGAGGTGATTACACCCAATCGAACATTGACGCCAAAGGCTATCAGTTAGCCCCTGCCATTTGCTATGAGATTGCTTTTAGTGATCAGGTTAGGCATAGCCTCACGGAAGAGTCGGATTTCATTCTGACCCTTTCTAATGACACCTGGTTTGGTACCTCAATCGGCCCCCATCAGCATTTAGAAATCGCCCGTATGCGCGCGCTGGAAAATGGCAAACCGGTTCTTCGTGCCACCAATACCGGTTTAACCGCTGCTATTGGTTACAAAGGGGACATCATCGACCAGATCCCGCAGTTCGAAACAGTAGTGCTGAGAACTGATGTGCCGACGACGGCAGGCCAAACACCTTACACCCGCTTCGGAGACTGGCCCCTCTATGCATGGATTGTTTTGTCAGGGTTAGCGCTGGTTCTGTTAACCCGCGGTCAAAAATCAACCGTTAGCACTCAGTCGCAACAATAAGAGCGAACAAGCAACGTAAAATCATGTCTTAACCAGCCAGAGGGATTTATTCCTCTGGCTTTTTTAATGATTGATTTAGTTTGATATGGAGAGTCTTATGCGCGCCTTGGCCAGAATTGCATCTTCCGTTGTTATCTTTTTAGCATCAGTCTTTGCTCCACTTTCCCATGCAGAGCCAGATGCCGAACTCTTTGCTGATACCCGTGCTGCATTGGCGAACTTCCATCGCTTCGAACAGGTAAAACCTTTCTTTGAAAAAGCTTATGGATACGCAGTATTTCCTTCCGTCGGCAAAGGAGGGTTCTGGATTGGCGGTGCTTACGGCAACGGACTGGTCTATCAAGGTAATCAAACGGTTGCTGAAGCTGAGTTGATTCAGGTATCGGTCGGACTGACCTTCGGTGGGCAAGCATTCAGCGAGATACTTTTCTTTGAAGACAAAGAAACCTTCGACAGCTTTATGTCGGGCAGCTTTGAGCTCGGGGCACAAGCGTCGGCAACCGCTTTAACTGAAGGCGCTGCGGCACATGTCGGCACGACAGGCACCTCTGCCAGTGCAGGTAGTGCGCAATCCAAAGCCTATTACATCAATGGCACCGCCATTTTCACCCAAGCCAAAGGCGGCTTGATGATCGAAGCTGCCTTGGCCGGACAAAAATTCAATATCGAGCCGCTGGGGAACTAAGACAAACCGATCCTGGGTCCTAGGTCCTAAAAATTTGAAGGGTACAAGCCAGTGTTCAAGCCTCTTTGCCCATCAGCTCTCAGCGTCAGTGCCGACTATGCAGGAAACGGCTTTCGGCTAAACTGTTTGCTGCCACATTTGATGCAAGGCGTCAGCACATCCACATGGGTGTGCTCGGTCTGGTTACCGCATTTCTCACAAATCAAGATACCGAGCCCCACCACTTCCCCCGCATTGTAGACGCCATGATGCTGAATGTCCTGTAATACCTCACGCCACTCAAGCTGAGTTTTGTCGGTGATCTCCGCAAGTTGTTCCCAAAGTGTATTGGCAATCAGATCGCGAAACAGCGCACCATCATCTTTGTTTTCTTCAGGCTCGTTGTAACGTGCACCAAATTCCTGCACGTCACGTTTGAAATAGGCTTCGATAAGCGCAAGCTCATCTTTGGTCATGTCTGACGCCGCTTTCACGTACTTTTCAGACAAATCCAGCCAACGTTGTAACTCTTCCGGGCTGTGCTTTAGTGCTTCGCTAATCCGTTCGACCAGCACCTTGTACTCCGCTTTTTGCTCTGACATAGGCCACCTCTGCATTCAACTGTTGTTGCGCCTTCTACCTTTAGTTATTCTATGTCGATTATTTTGGTTCATTTTATACCTATCTCACAAATTCCCGGATGTCATCGATGCAAGAACAATACCGTCCACAGGACATCGAGCCTAAAGTTCAGGCCGATTGGGACAACAACAAAACCTTCGTAGTTCAAGAAGACCCAAGCAAAGAAAAGTTTTATTGCCTTTCCATGTTCCCGTACCCAAGCGGTCGACTACACATGGGTCACGTACGTAACTACACCATCGGTGACGTAATTTCCCGCTACCAGCGTCTGCAAGGCAAGAACGTAATGCAACCAATCGGTTGGGATGCGTTCGGTCTGCCGGCAGAAAACGCAGCGGTGAAGAACAAGACTGCACCAGCACCTTGGACTTACGAGAACATTGACTACATGAAGAACCAGCTGAAACTGCTGGGCTTCGGCTACGACTGGGATCGCGAATTCGCGACCTGTACGCCTGAATACTACCGCTGGGAGCAGGAGTTCTTCACCAAACTTTACGAGAAAGGTTTGGTTTACAAAAAGACCTCTTCGGTTAACTGGTGTCCGAACGACCAAACCGTTCTGGCGAACGAGCAGGTTGAAGACGGTTGCTGCTGGCGTTGTGACACACCTGTAGAACAAAAAGAAATCCCACAGTGGTTCATCAAAATCACTGCTTACGCACAAGAGCTTCTGGATGATCTGGAAACTCTGGATGGTTGGCCTGAGCAGGTTAAAACCATGCAGCGTAACTGGATTGGCCGTTCGGAAGGTGTTGAACTGAAATTCCAAGTGGCTGGCGAAAGCGATCTGGAAGTGTACACCACCCGTCCTGATACCCTGATGGGCGTGACTTACGTGGGTATTGCAGCGGGTCACCCTCTGGCGACCAAAGCAGCAGAGAACAACCCTGAGCTGGCTGCATTCATCGAAGAATGTAAAAACACCAAGGTAGCTGAAGCTGAGCTGGCGACCATGGAGAAAAAGGGTATGGATACTGGCCTTAAGGCTATCCACCCTCTGAACGGCCGTGAAGTGCCAATCTTCATCGCGAACTTCGTGCTGATGGATTACGGTACGGGCGCGGTGATGGCAGTACCAGGCCACGACCAACGTGACTTCGAATTCGCAACCAAATACGGCTTGAACATTGAGCCTGTGATTCTGGCAGAAGATGGCAACGCACCAGACATTTCTGAAGCAGCGCACACTGAGAAAGGTGCTCTGTTCAACTCAGGTGAGTTCGACGGCCTGAGCTTCGAGCAAGCGTTCGATGCGATTGCAGCGAAACTGGAATCAGAAGGTAAAGGTCACAAAACTGTTAACTTCCGTCTGCGCGACTGGGGTGTTTCACGTCAACGTTACTGGGGTTCTCCAATCCCAATGGTGACGACCGAAGACGGTGAAGTGCATCCAGTACCAGCTGACCAATTGCCAGTTATCCTACCTGAAGATGTTGTGATGGACGGCGTAACCAGCCCAATCAAAGCAGACAAGAGCTGGGCGGAAACCACCTACAACGGTCAACCTGCACTGCGTGAAACAGATACCTTTGATACCTTTATGGAATCAAGCTGGTACTACGCACGATACTGTTCACCAAAAGCAGACGAAATGCTGGATTCAGAAGCAGCTAACTACTGGCTGCCAGTTGACCAGTACATCGGTGGTATTGAGCACGCGGTAATGCACCTGCTCTACTCTCGCTTCTTCCACAAGCTGCTACGCGATGCAGGCTACGTTAAGTCTGATGAGCCGTTCAAGCGCCTGCTGTGTCAAGGCATGGTGCTGGCTGATGCTTACTACTACAACAACGACAAAGGCGCGAAGGTTTGGGTTTCTCCAACTGAAGCGACCGTTGAACGTGACGAGAAAGGCCGCATTACCACAGCCGTAGATACTGAAGGTAACAACCTTGTTCACTCAGGCATGACCAAAATGTCTAAGTCGAAGAACAACGGTATCGACCCACAAGAGATGGTTGATAAGTACGGTGCAGACACCGTGCGTCTGTTCATGATGTTCGCATCACCAGCAGACATGACCCTTGAGTGGCAAGAGTCTGGCGTTGAAGGTGCGAACCGCTTCCTGAAGCGTGTTTGGAAACTGGTATTCGAGCACACTTCAAAAGGTGAAGTGGCTGCGCTGGATACATCAGCACTGAACGCTGATCAGAAAACACTGCGTCGTGAAGTTCACAAGACTATCGCGAAAGTGGGCGATGATATCGGCCGCCGTCAGACCTTCAACACCGCGATCGCTGCGATCATGGAACTGATGAACCGTCTGACCAAAGCACCTCAAGACACTGATGCTGACCGCGCTATCCTGGATGAAGCAGTGAAAGCGATTGTTGCGATGCTGTACCCAATCACTCCGCACATCAGCACTGAGCTGTGGGCTGCACTGGGTCAAACTGACATCGACAACACGGTATGGCCGGTTGCTGATCAAGACGCCATGGTGGAAGACGAGAAGCTGATCATCGTTCAGGTGAATGGCAAGCTTCGCGCGAAAATCACCGTTGCAGCAGACGCAGCTAAAGAATCAGTAGAATCGATGGCGCTGAACGACGAACACGTTGTGAAGCACACCGAGGGTAAAACCGTACGCAAAGTGATTTACGTACCGGGCAAACTGGTTAACATCGTTGCTAACTAATACAGGGAGTATTCGGTGAAATCGATCTTTCGCTCTCTCCGAACCCTGCTGGTTGTGGTGGCCGCTCTGGCCACCGCTTCTTGCGGATTCCACCTTCGTGGCAGCTACAACCTGCCAGAAGAAATTCAGAAACTGTCAGTCACCAGTTTCGATAGATACGGCAAACTCACCCGTGAAATGAAGACCCAATTACGTCTTCATGACATCGATGTTATCCCGCCGGCCCAAACCATTTCCAACCTGCACCTGAAAGGCGAAAGCTATGGTGAAAGCACCTTGTCGCTTTACCAGAACAGCCGCGTAGCGGAAAAGCAATTTGCTTATACCGTCAGTTACTCAGTGACAGTGCCGGAAAAAGGCAGCTACAACTTCTCGACATCTCTTAGCCGTACCTACCTTGATAACCCATTGACCGCCCTTGCGAAGTCGGTGGAAGAGGAAATGCTGGCGCAGGAAATGCGCGTTGAAGCAACCAAACAGATCATGCGACAGCTTGCCCGTCTGAATGCGCACATCGAAGCCTTTGAGCGCAAAGAGGCAGAAGAAAAAGCACTGCGTGAACTGTATCAAGGTGTGGATGAAGAAAAGTCCTCGATGACTATCGAAACCCGTTTCGATGGCAAAGATGACGAGACCCGTGGTAAGCCTCTGTCGAGCTTCACCACCAGCGGTGAAGAAAACACACAATGAGGATTTACCCAGAACAACTGACACAGCGTCTTAATCAGGGGCTGTGTCAGACCTATCTCATCTTCGGCAACGAGCCGCTGCTGAAAGAAGAATCTAAGCAAAGCATTATTGATGTCGCCCAAAAACAGGGCTTCGATGAGAAGCACCGCTTCGTCATCGATAACCAGCTTAACTGGCAGGATGTTTATGACGTTTGTCAGGCACTGAGCCTGTTCGCCAGCCGACAAATCATCATTCTGGCGTTACCTGAAAACCCGCTGACCACGACTCAAGCCAATGCGCTGAAAGAGCTGCAGCCTATGCTGCATCAGGATTTGGTTTTGATCCTCGATGGTCCTCGCCTGAACAAAAAGCAGGAATCAGCCAAGTGGTTCACCAGTTTCCAGGCAAACGGTTTGTATGTGCCATGTAACACACCTGATGGCCGACAGCTGCCACGATTCATAGAGAATCGCTGTCACGGTCTGGGACTGCATCCTGACCACGAGTCTGTGATGCTGCTGGCGCAATGGCATGAAGGTAATCTTCTGGCACTGTCGCAAAGCCTGATGAAGCTTCAACTGCTCTATCCAGACGGTGAACTGACACTGCCAAGGCTTCAGGATGCCTTATCACGTCACAACCACTACACGCCATTCCAGCTCACCGACGCACTGATTGAAGGCAAAGCCAAACGCGCTGTTCGTATCGTTCGTCAGCTTGAAGCTGAAGGCGTGGAAATCACTATCTTGCTGCGGGTCATCCAGAAAGAGCTGATCCAGCTGTGCAAAATGCAGGAGTACGGCGCGTCTGGCATGGGTCTTAGCAAAATTTTTGACCATTTCCGGGTCTGGCAAACACGCCGCCCTGCGATGACAGCCGCGCTTCACCGTTTGACGTTGCCAACGCTGATGCACCTTCTGCAAAGCCTTGCTGCCATCGAAGTGATGGTGAAAACCGACTTCGACAGCCAACCTTGGCCAGCACTTTCCGCGTTTTGTCTTGAGATGTGTGGTCATCCACTTCCGCTGTCACCTGTCAACTGACTGTCAAACCGCGACACCGCTGTATTTTATTCATCTCAGCCAGTGGTATAATTTTTAGATTCGTCTTAGGGGCTGTTGATCTTTGGTGATGGTTTTTGCAGCAGTTTGTGGGGATTTTATGCAAGGCAGAGGTTTTGATGTGTAGCTAGCCTACATGAGAAGCCGAT